>JAZNBA010000090.1:0-22612 GCA_045586785.1 Eubacteriales bacterium
TATCGACTATCGCACTATTAATAATAGTATATCAAAATCATCGAACAAAATCAATAGTGAATTGTTTGTTTTTTTTAATGAAAATTTTACCGTATAAAAGCCGCATATATGGCATTTCACACATAATTATCTACTTTGTTAATTCTTTGGGGCTATTTCGGTTATCGTTATATACAATGTGACCTTGTCTGTATAGGCGGTTATGCTCTGGCCTACAGCAATATTCTTTTTGCCACCAATGCTGAAATTCATATCGCTGTCATATGCGCCGATGCAATCAAACGCGCCCGTAGCATCTACCTTTGTTCCCTCGGGATACTGCGCCCAGACCAGCTCACCCGCACCGTTGTCAACATATACGGATGCGGGACGGCACTCCAGCGGCGAATCGCTGATGACTGTAGTATTAAGTGACGGTGAGCAAAGCGTACCCACAAGCTCGCCATCCGCAAAATAAATCGAGTCACCGCTATTAAGATATCTTACCGCGGAAGAATCCATTGCAGTAATGCTGAACTTGACTCTGTACTCAGCATAATTCTCGCCAAGACCCAGCTTATCCATAATAGGATAGCGGAAAACCACGCCGAGAATACACACTATTACCAAAAATATTATAACTCCGTCTATCCATGTAAAACGTACACGGCGCGAAGGGATATTTTTTTGTTCATTCATATTTATGCCCTTCCTTTCTCACTGTACATTTTGTATGGAAACGCAGTTGCCGTTGCCCGAAAAGCCTTCAAAGCTAACATTCACCGGGGTTCCTATTGAAATTCGTGTGCCGTTAACTGCATATCCCAGCTCCTCAGTGTATACTGCCGACGCCTGCAAAGTAATTAAAAGCTTCACAGGTCTTTGACCGTACGCATCAAGCGGCAGCTCTTTTGCCACGATGCTTTGAGTTGCGGGATCGTATATATATTTCACCTGCGGCTGTGTTGTTACCGCTTTGACAGTGCCGAAGGAGCCTGAGCCGATATTACCCCGCGCCATATCTCCTGTTGCAATGCTTTGTGCCAACTCACTGCTGACACCGTCAAATTCAAGCGTATATTCAATAAGCTTTTCAGGCTCGTTTTTATTGAAAATAGAAATTGAAGTAAAATATTCAACCGCCAGCAATGCCAAAAATACAAATACAACGATAACCGCTATATCAATAATATTAATTCTCGGCTTTCGTGTTTCGTCATCGCCCTTGAGACGTTTTTTATTTTTCATAATGTTCATATATAAATACCTTTCTTTATATCTGCAGAAAGTAATATAATCGCTGCGATTTTACGGTGTAATGTTAATATTGATGTATGCCGATCGTGGAGAAGCGTTGTCACCATGAACATCGCGCCTCTCACGCTTTGTTGCGTTAATATACGCAACCGTCAGTGCCATCACACACCAGAAGGCAAAGAACACACGGTAATTGTACCATATGTTATCCGCAAGCCCCATTACCAAAGTCGAAACAACTCCGCAAAGACCTGCCGCAATAGTCATTCTCTCCATTCCGCCAAGTCTTACTATAGCACTGATGCAGCTTTGGGCAAACAGTATTATGACGACCGTAAAGGTTAAAAGGCCCGCGATTCCCGTCTCACTCAAAATGTGCATTGCAAGGTTATGAGCGTGAGGGGTAGCTTCAATGCCAACATAAGCAAACAGCGGATATACCTGTTCAAATGCCGCCTGTCCGACACCAATGCCCGATATCCATACCTCCCTCAGCATTCTGAGCACTCCGCGCCACGTATAAACACGGTAATATGTCGACGAATCGCCCATATTCCCTATGCTGAGAAATCTGTCCACCAAGGTCTGCGGTAAAAACGATCCCACCAGAGGCAAGCACAATCCGCCCGCCAGCATGACTTGAAGTGTTTTATAGCTGAATATCAAAAAGAACAGCACAGTTCCCACTATAGCCCCCAGCCACGCGCCTCGTGACCAGGTCCACACAAGCGCAAGCACTGAGATCATAACCGAGAACAACGACAAAAATTTCTTTTTTGCGCCTATAGAGTACAGCATGAATAAGAAGGCAAACGGAAGCATCAGTATAAGATACGTACCGAATATATTGGGATTATCAAAAAACGATGTAGCCCGTCCTTCGATATACGCAAACATTTCGGTATCCAGCCAGTTTTGCGTTGTTCGTCCCATAAGATACTGTATAACACCGTACCATGCCGTAACGATACCCGATATTGCCATAACGCTGAACGCGTGACGGCAATCATCGCGTGTCCTGAAAAGATTTACAATAAGATTAAAGACCTGAAGTATTATAAAATACATAAGAGCCGTTGCCATGGAAGCCATGCCGCCCACGCTGACAATGCCGCCAAGCAAGATCACCCCGGAGAACAATGCGACAAACACACCTATAAATCCGTAGCGCATTGTGCGTTTTCCGCGCAAATACTTGATCAAATAACTGACAAGCGTCAAAAGCACTCCCGCCGAAAGTATCAGGGACGGATGCTCAAAGGCGGAAAGAAACGGTACGGACGCAAGCATTGCCATGATTCCGACTTCCGGCAAGCTGAACACTATTCCGACGGCTATCAGCATTACCAGCACCCCTATGATACGCATAGGTGACACAAAATACGTTACTGTACCCAACAGCATGCCAAGCACCAGTGCTACGCTGTATTTCGAATTTTCGCGTTGTGCACGAACATAAAATTTGTCCTCATGTATACGCAGCAGCCTTATAAACAGCAATCTGCAAACGGATGATTCGCGTAACACCTGCGCCAGAGACTGTTTAATAAACATCATGGGTATACCTACGATCACCGTCAGCACACCGACAATAAAAGCATCGGCATTGACAAGCGTATCCATGATAACATACTTCAGCAATGACATTCCCACGGTGTAAAAACCGAACACCAAAAAGAACGTGCCGTACATACGCATATTAAGTCCCAGCATATGCGATGGGATCCGTTCAATCACGGATATCAGCAGACTTTTATCAAATGCCGAGGCAAATTTACGCCTCATGCTTTTCAAAAAAGACTTTTTACCCGGATGCGCTCCCGATACAAAACCCGCAATACTGCTTTCAAAGCACTCTTCCTCACGGTCATATGCGGTAAAAAACCGACCGAACATTCCGCTCGACAGCTTTACCCGCAACCATTGCGCTATGGTCTGAAAAATAAACTGTATTACACCGCATCCACTGCGGTCAGAGGACTTTTCTTTAACATTTAACTTTTTTGTCCGCAAACGTCTTCCTCCCCTCGGGCATTCAAAAGATCCGGACGCTTTTGCCGTGTCAGCTCAAGCGCGGTGGAATGCCGCCATTTATCAATATTGGCATGATGACCCGATATCAGCACATCGGGCACGCGCACACCGTGAAATTCATAAGGTCTTGTATATTGAGGGTACTCCAGCATACCGCAGGATATGCTCTCGTCCTCATAGCATACCGCCTCGGCAAGCACACCTTCGCACAGCCTTGATATACAGTCAACAAGTATGCAGGCGGGAAGCTCGCCCCCCGTCAGCACGTAGTCCCCAATGGAGATCTCCTCATCCACTATCTCGTCCAGCACTCGCTGGTCTATTCCCTCGTAATGACCGCAAAGAATTATCAGTCTGTCGTAGTCGCGTTGAAGCTCCGCGGCGCGCGTCTGCGTCAGCACCTTACCCTTGGGCGACATATATATGACGCGTCTGCGCTCGCCCACGGGAGCGTCCTTGACAATGTCCGCATAGCAGTTATAAACGGGCGGTGCCATCATAAGCATGCCCTTGCCGCCGCCGTAGGGCGTGTCATCAACTCGGCGGTGCTTATCCTCGCTGTAATCGCGGATATTGTAGGCGTTGACCTGAACGTATCCCGCCTGCTGCGCGCGACCTATAATGCTCTCCCCCAGCACGCCTCTGACGAGGTCGGGAAAAAGCGTCATTATATCAAATCTCATCATATCAGAACATTCCTTCAATAGGACGGACGTAAATGCCGCTGTCAAGCTCTATGCGGTCAACGAACTCCTCAACCGCGGGCATCATACGCTCGCCGTCGGGCGTGTCGATAACGTAAATGTCCGATGCTCCGCGATTTATCACCTCGCGCAGCTTGCCCAGCACCTTACCGCTGTCGGCATCAATAATGTCAAGACCTATAAGGTCGGCGATAAAGTAATCGCCCTCGCCCAGCTCAAAATCCTCGCGGGCGGCGTATATAACAGTGCCGACCAGCGCTTGCGCCGCGTCAATATCCTTCACGCCATCCAGCTTTGCAATAACGAACTGCTTGAACACCGACGCGCGAAGCACGTCGTATTGCTTGTATGTGTTGCCTTCTTTGATAAATACTCTTTCAAGATCGGCAAGTATGTCGGGGCTGTCGCACCAGCTCTCAAGCTTGACGGCACCGTCTATTCCGTGTGTGTTTATTATCTTTCCGCATTCAAGGTATGCCGCTTGCATCCGTAACGCTCCTTTTCGGTTATACTTATTCAGTATTATTGTACCATATTATTATATATTTTGCAACGAATTATCGTTATTTTTTCAAACGGTGGTCATTTTTTGAAAAACTCAAAGCAAATTTTTCCTAATTCTATTGAATTTTTTGCGCTTTGGGGTTATAATATAAGCAAATAATGTCTCAACAGACACAAACGTATAATTTTTGGAGGAAACAAATGCAAAATCTGTTTTTACTTACTGCAGCAACAACACCCGAGGGCGGCGGAACAGTCCAGCTGATAACCACCGTTGTAATGCTTGTACTTGTAGTAGTTTTCTTTTATTTCTTTGGCATCAGACCCCAGAAGAAGCAGGAAAAAGAAACCAAGGCAATGCGCGACTCTCTTCAGGTTGGTGACGAGATAACCACCATCGGCGGCATCATCGGCAAGGTCATCAGCATCAAGGAAGAAACTGTTATGATCGAAACAGGTCACGACCGCATGAAGATCAGAATTCTCAAATCCGCTGTTCGTTCCATCGACGTTCACGCAGAGGACGCAGACTGATAAAGTCAAATGAATAAAGCACGCCCCCGCGGCATATGATGTACAAAAACATCTTGGCACGGAGGCGTGTTTTATATGTCAAAAAACAAACATCATTCAAAATCATCCCGCAAAAATCAAGGCAGCTCCCCCCTGTCCGCCCTGCTCAAGGGGCTCATCGCCGCCGCTCTATGCGCGCTCTTGATGATACTGCTGTCGGCGGTCATTGTATTTTCAACGCCCGACCCGGGCAGTCTGACACTTGTAGCCGCCCTCATATCGCTTTACATATGCGCGTTTGTCGGAGGACTTACGGCGTCACTGGCGTTCGACGGCGACGTGCTGTGCGGACTGCTGTGCGGCGGCGTAATATTTACGGTAATAGTATTGCTGTCCTTACTGCTGCCCGGCGGCGCGTCAAGCAGCATCGGAACGGGCGCATCCATCGCTCTTCACGCCGTTTGCGTTTTGTTCTCACTTTTCGGCGCGCTGGCGGCGTCAAGCATCGTAAAATCAAGATCGCGGAGAAGGAGGAAAAAGAGACGATAACCAAACGTTCGCGCAAAAATGCGGCAGGCACTCCAATATGAGTGCCTGCCTTTTTGTGTTTCAGTTTTTGTAGTTGTAGTGGATGGTGGCGTTGTATATAAGTGGGAAGTTTAAAGATCCAATAATAATCTGAGACCATTGTTCCGCGGTACCAGTGTAGTAAACATCTTTAAGACGTGTGCAATTATAAAACGCCAAATCACCAATGCTCGTCACGCTGTCGGGGATGGTTATACTCTTTAAATTCTTGTAACCATAGAACACGTCCGAACCAATGCTCGTTACGCTGTTTGGAATTGTCAACTCGGTAACAAGATTGTTGTTCAAATATAAATCGGCACCATTAGATAGCGGGTTGCCAAATGAACCTCCAAAATTTATTTTGCACCAAGCTTCAAGATTCGAAATATATACGGATTTAAGGCTGTCACAATCGTAAAACGCACTTTCACCGATGCTCTTAACACCGTTGCCAATGGTTACACTTGTAAGGCTTGTACATTTCCAGAACGCATCTTTACCGATACTTGTCACACTATCAGGGATAGTTATATTTGTAAGGCTTGCACAATATTCAAACGCAGACTCTCCAATGCTTTTACACACACTATTACTTGTAAACTCAACACTTACAATTTTTGATGATTCGAACAAATATGCCGGTACTCTTTTTACATTTGCACTAATTATTACTTTTATACCATTTTCAGATGTACCACTATTAGAAAATATGTAACCAAGCGGTTCTAAATCTGAACATTCAGTTGCGCTATAGAACACTTCGCAAAGATTTGTACAACCATCAAAAGCGAAGTTGCCAATACTCGTTATATTGCTTGGGATGTTTATACTTGTAAGTTTCGTACAATTATAAAAAGCATTTGTGCCTATAAATTTTACCTCGTCGTGAATATCTACAGAAGTAATATTCTTATTCGTAGTGCTGTGTAAATACAAATATTTATTTTGCTCATTTCCTAAATATTTTGCATTATCATATATGTTGTATTTAAGATTATAACAACTCATAAAAGTATCATTACCAATGCTCGTTACGCTATCCGGTATGGTTACACTCGTAAGATTTGTACAACCTGAAAATGCAAAATCATTTATAAACTTTGTTGTATTATTAATTTCTACAGAAACCATATTTTTATTTATAGCTTCATACAAATACAAATATTGGTTTTGTTTATTACCTAAATATTTCGCATTATCGTAAATATTGAATATAAGATTGTCACAATATTTGAAAGCGCCTCCACCAATGCTCGTTACGCTATCTGGTATGGTTACACTTTTTAGGTTTGTGCATCCAAAGAATGCAACTCCGCCAATACTCTTTACACCATCTGGTATAGTTACGCTCGTAAGGCTTGTGCAACTTTGGAACGCAGAGCCGCCTATGCTCGTCACGCTGTTGCCCATGGTTACGCTCGCAAGACTTGTGCACTTGTTGAACGCCCAGTCGCCGATGCTCGCCACGCCGTTGCCGATGGTTACGCTCGCAAGGCTTTCACAATTATAGAACGCTCGGTCACCAATGCTAATTACTTTATCGGGAATTATCAAAAATTTTATATTTTTGCAAGATTCAAATGCAACGTTTTCTATTACGGTTACAGCTTTTCCTTTATATTCAGAGGGGATAACCACGTTTGCTGGAATGTTGTTTACATCATAAGCCTTGATGCTGTATGTACCGTCATCAAGCTCGTTAAAAATAAAATATTCATTCGGTGTCGGCGGCTGTTTTTCACCGCAGGCATCACAAATACCATCTTTATAATTATGTCGAGCCGGAATTTCTTCTTGCTTCACAAATACAGTGCCGCACTTGCTGCAATGCTTTCCCTCTGTCAGTCCCGGTTGAGTGCAGGTGGGAATTACTGCAGGGTCAATAACTTCAACATGATCACATACTATCAGCGGATAATCATCGGGGAAGAATGTGTACATCAGCACGTATATCGCGTCATTTGCATTGACTTTACTGTCTCCGTCAAAGTCGGCGTTGATTGATATGGGATAATCCCCCGGGAAGAATGTGTGCATCAAAAGATAGATAGCATCATTGGCATCTACCTTGCCATTGTCGTCCATGTCACCCGGCACTGCGGCGCTTGCCGATACCGTCATCAGCGCGATAGCCGCCGCGATGCATATTATAATTGCCGATCTTTTGAATATGTTTTTCATTTGTCGATCCTCCTATGTATTCCAAGTGGAATTTTATTCTATAAGTTTTATTGTATCACAGTTGCGCGGAATTTTCAATAGCGCGCGGCAAAAATATCCATTTGCGTTGATTAAAGTTCCATATCATCATGACACAATGGTTTTTCGAAAATTTATTATAGCATACAAGCAAGCGTTTTGTGAGCCTTCCCCAGCGGGGAAGGGGGACCGCAGCGGGGTTTCCCAAAACGAACGAAGTGCGTTTTGGGAATTCGCGCGATAGCGGTGGATGAGGAGATCGTTTTTCTACAAATAATTTGTAGAAGAATATCATTATAAAAATTAAATTCTTTAACAAACATTATGTTTTCAAAATAGTGCTCTCCTCATCCACCACTATCGTGGTCCCCCTTCTCCGCTGGAGAAGGCTTAATAACGTGCTCGTCATACAAATGAAGAAAAAACAACTATCTTTGTAAAAAATAAATATCACCTCTCACCTCATTTTATTGCAATTTATCTCTTTTTGTGCTATACTTTAATCATCAACCAAAAGGAGCACATTATGAATAATAATCCGCTTTACAGAAGTATCCGCGCAAGCTTTTCAAAGGATATTTATATGCCCGTGTGCGGTGTTGTCGCCGCGCCATCGGTAGTATTTGAAATAAAAAGCAGTGACGACCTTGCTGTGCTGACCTGCGCAACTCCGCCGCAGAATGTCATACTGCATGTCGCCCCCGACCTTACCGTTTGCAACGCGCCGCTTTATGATGTACTGGCAAAATGCAATCGTTCAGTCCCGATATTATATTTTGACGACATAAAAACCCAAGCCGCCCTCTCTGTGTTCACCGACGCAAACCATGTCGGCGACGCCATCTTGTGCGCGCCTTACGAAAAGCGAGAACTGCTGGCGCTGGCATACGAAAATATGCCGCTGCTGCGCGGTATGCTTGACTGCCGCGGCGTCGTACCCGCTATTGACGAGCTGCCTGCCGCAGCTGTTTCGAGCGGCGCTACATCGGTCATTCTGGATGCCGACCTTGCTACTTCCGACAACGTCCATTCACTGCAACAGCGTTTTATCCACGTCCTCACCGACGACCAAAACGGCGTTGACACCGCTGCCTCTCGCGGCGTCAACGGCGTTATCACCTCCGACCTTGTGGGCGCATACGCTTTTCTCGCAAAATTCCCCGAGGGCTCGTTTCTGCGCCGCCGCAACCTGATCGCCCACAAGGGCTTTCAGAACAACGGAATGTATTCCGAAAACACCATTACCTCGGTTGTCGCCGCAGGCAAGCACCACTTTGACGGTGCCGAGATCGACGTCAAGCTGACCAGCGACGACGTGCCCGTTGTCATGCACAATCTGGACACCAAAGGACTTTTCGACTGCCCCATAGCCATCACCGAGCAAAGCGATTTCGCGTTTCTCTCTTCCCTGCGCCGCATTGAGTTCCCCGACGAGAGCATAGATCGCTTTGAGGATCTGATGCACCAAATGAAAGATTATCCCGACACGCCCGTGCTTATCGAGATAAAGCCTCATGCAAAATATCACAACGTGGAAAAGCTCTCCGCCATGACCGACGACATTTTGCGCGACGGCAGATCCCAGACCAACTGTATCGGAATTATCGGCGGCACACTTGATCCGGGACTTCGCTACGTTCACAACCGCCTGCCTTATCTGCCAATGGGCTACTGTGAGGGCGGCAAGTCTGTCCCCGCCGCGCCCGAGACGCGCGAGGCGGCGGAAGACTGCCTATATCGCGTGGCACAGTTGACCGCGGGATGCGCCGCAGGCTACAACCCCGAGGACGTCAACATTAACCGTCTTTTCAATGAATATGCAAAGTTCCGTATGCTGCACGTTTTCGTGTGGTCGCGCTCCTGGACGCTGTCGCCCAGCAAATGGGAAGAAAACGGTCCTCAAGGCGACAAGACATACATAGCAGGCTTTGACGCCTGGACCACCGACCACGGCGAGAAGTTTTTGGATTACCCCATAGCCGTCGAGCCTGTGGACCACGCCCCCGACACCCCGCGCTGTCGCCTGCGCTACCGCGACGGAAGCACAACAGAATCCAACTGTGACATACTCCTGCTTGACGGCAGTATGACACCCGGCAGCACCTCCCGCGTTATGTACGCGCACACTATGGAACTGCATTTCGGAGAGTCTTACACCATATATTCCGAGCCGGTGACGATAAAATTTTGATTGGGGAATACATAAATGAAAAGTCTATTCAAGAAATCAGCTGTGATAATATGCATCGTCACGGCAATCGTGCTGATGACAATATCGGCAAGCGCGCTGTCTGGCGACTTTGACGGCAATGGTCAGGTCAACGCAAACGATGCTATCTATCTGCTGATGCATACGTTTTTTGCGGATGATTATCCAATTTCGGGCAACGCAGACGTTGATAAAAGCGGCGTCGTCAACGCTAACGACGCGATATACGTTCTGATGCATACCTTCTTCCCGGAGGATTATCCGCTGGGGTGCCGGCATGTATATGAAAACGGTTCATGTACGGTCTGCGGTGAAAAGCAGCCGACACCTAACTCTTATTTTACGTTTACCAAACTGGACGACGGTACGTACAGTATTAAAGCTAAGTATAAAGGACAAATCCCCGATGAGCTCGTCATTCCAAGCCAATATAACGGCAAAGCGGTAACAATCATCGCAGATCATGCATTTGAAAGCTGTACACATCTCTTGAGCGCAGTTATTCCGGATAGCATAACAAACGTCGGCAACGGAGCGTTCTTCCAATGCGAAAAGCTCCAAAGCATAGTCATACCGAATAACGTGACAAGCATTGGCGATGGCACGTTTATGAATTGCCACAGTCTCAAGAGCATAACTATACCGACTAATGTGGCCAATATCGGAGACGCAAATCCATTCAGAGGCTGTCACAGTCTTGAAAGCATAACCGTAGATAAAAACAATCAATATTTTTACAGCCAAAACAACTGTTTGATACAGACATCGGATAAAGCACTTATAGCGGGCTGCAAAAACAGCGTTATTCCCGACGATATCCAAATCATTGACCAGAATGCATTCTGGGCTTGTCGGGATCTTACCAGCGTAACAATTCCCGCAAGTGTCAAGATCATCGAAGACTTCGCATTCAACTACTGCGACAACCTTACAAGCGTTACCATAAACGGCGGATCTACAGATATTGATTCTGATGTGTTCAGTTATTGTGACAAGCTTGTTTTCAACGTATATGACAATGCAAAATATTTAGGTAATACAGAAAATCCATATATGCACTTATATTCGGCTGTAAATCAAAAGATCACTTCGGTAAATATTCACAGTGATACCAAAAGCATTGCCGGCGCTGCGTTTGCGGGATGCAATAAACTTACAGGCGTAACTGTTCCGGAAGGCGTAATCAGAATAAGCTGGTGCGCATTCGACAGCTGCACAAGCCTTACAAGTGTAATTATTCCCGACAGTGTAACCTATATAGAGCGCGGTGCATTCTATAATTGCACAAGCCTTGCGAGTATAAAGCTACCAAACAACCTGTCTCGGATAAACACCTATACGTTCGAAAGTTGCTATGATCTTGAGAGCATAACCATCCCACTCAGCGTAACAAGCATCGGCGATGGTGCCTTCTACTATTGCTCGGCACTTAAAAACGTTTACTACACCGGCTCCGAAGAACAATGGCAAAACATCAGCATCGGAGAGCAAAACAACAAGCTAAAATACGCCGCCATTCATTACAACAGTGTCATAAATTAACCAAAAACAAGCTCCCGTTTGACAAAGTCTGACGGGAGCTTACATTCTTTTTATTCTCAATCAAACGCCGCAGGCGTTGTATGCACGGCGCGGCGGGGCGATGCCATATAGTCGGCTACCTCGTCTCTCCAGCGCAGATAGTGCTCGGTCTGCTTATGGGCGGCGGCATCCTCGGGAGTAGCGTAAACCTCATAAAGCGTGAACTTTGTGGGGTCATCGTTGCTTTGGAGCACGTCGAAGCGCACGTTGCCGGGTTCCTTGCGGGAATTGTCGTGGTTATAAACGCTGATAGCCTTGAAGGCTTCAACAAACTCGGGTTTTACGTCTACAAATACAAGTGTTGCAAGCATTTTGGGTAATTCCTTTCTGCAAATATGTTACGTTTATTATATCATCCGACAGCTTATTTGTCAATCGCGGATATTCCGCGATATTTCAAAAATTTCTCAACTTTTTTCATAAAACCTCTTGATTTTTTTCAAACAATATGGTATTATATATGACTGTATGGATACAAGCGTTCCCGCACCCTCTCAGGCGGCGGCGCGACCAAAAATTTTTGGAAAGGAGAGGAACCAATGCCTAATATCAAAAGCGCAAAGAAGCGTGTAAAGACCACAGAAAAGCGTGCACTCCGCAACAAGATGTACCGCACTGAGATGAAGACCATCATCAAGAAGTTCCACCTTGCTGTTGAGTCCGGTGACAAGGCTGCTGCAGAAGCTGCTTACACCGCTGCTGTTAAGAAGGTAGATCAGGCATCGGCACGCGGCATTCTCCACAAGAATACTGCAAGCCACAGAAAGAGTAAGTTCACAAAGAAGCTTAACTCTATGAACTAATAGAAAATTATAGAAATGGCATCCTCGTCGTGACCGAGGATGCCGATTTTCTTTTTGATAGCTTTTATGCGTCAAGCGCCGCGTAAAGCTCAGCGCACAGTGCCGCAAAATCAGTATATATACCCGCAAAAGGCTTTTTCGCAAAGTCATCTGCCCCGAAAGCTCCCGTGCAGACAGCACCGAAATCCACGCCTGCCGCCTCGGCGGTCTGCTGGTCGGTCAGGCTGTCGCCAACGTAAAGAACATCTTCAAGTTCAACACCCAGCCTTTGAGCCAGTACATATATACCCTCGGGATGAGGTTTGCCGTGCTCAATATCTCCAAGTCCAATTACCGAATGTATGTATTCATCCAAGCCGTTTCGTTTAAGCGGAGTCCATATATGAGAGGACACCTTTAACGACAGCACCGCAAATAAAACTCCCTTTTCATGCAGAGCCGCGATACCCTCAACAACACCGGGGAAAAACTTAGTTTTGGCTATCATAATATCGGTAGCGTAATCGTCATAGCTGTCGTGGATGACTTTAAGCTGCTGCTCGTCACGTATACCCGCCGAACGATAAATGTCTGCCGCCGTCATACCAATTCCCGCCCGAATAATTTTTCTGTCAAGGTCATATCCAAAATGAAGCGCGTGCGAATAAAGGCACTCCTCAATGATGTCCGCGGTATCTGCAATAGTCAGATCGAAATCCATTATAACTGCTTTATATTTTTTCACGACAAATCTCCCCAAAATTTTATCGATTTATTTTATCATTTTATGCGCATGCTGTCAATAGGATTTTTTGTCTCATATTATTCGTTTGCGTAAAAGCACCACATTAAATTGATGAAATTATGTTGACAAATTTCGATATTTGTGGTATTATTATTGAGAAAATTCAGGCATCCAAATACGAAAGGAAATATTTTTATATGAACATCAAAGGCGCAATCTTCGATCTTGACGGAACGACTATAGATACTTTGTTCTACTGGGATAACCTGTGGGCAAAACTGGGCAAGATGTATCTCTCCGACAGCAGCTTCCGCCCGGGTCTTGACTTTGAAAAAGCCGTTCGCACCATCACGCAAGAAGAAACTGCGCATCTTATTCACAAGACATTTGGTTTTGGTGACTCAGGCGAGGCGCTTTATGAGATGATGTACCAAGACCTTCTGCACATGTTCCGATACGAAGCAAGTTTCAAGCCCGGTGCAAAAGAGCTGCTTGATCACCTCAAGGCACGCGGCGTCAAAATGACAATCGCGTCGGCTTCCATGCCGGGTCTGCTCAAGGTAGTTTTTGACAGATTCGATCTCCATCAATACTTCCCCAAGATAATCTCTTGTGCAGACGTAGGCAAGGGCAAATCACATCCCGACGTATTCATTGCCGCTGAAAAATATCTGGGTACAACAAGAGATGATACATGGGTATTCGAGGATTCCTTCGTTGCTCTGCAGACTGCCAAAAATGCCGGTTTCCAGACTGTCGGTGTCTATGACAAGCACAATTTCGGCTCCGTGGGAGTTGCGGACGTATCTACAATATACATCGGCGAGGGCGAGTCCTTCCACCGTATTATCGAGCAAATATAAGTCAAAAAAAGCCGAGTGACCTCGGCTTTTTTGATTATAAATATTGAAATTTTCCAGCATATATGTTATACTTTATGAACACTCCCCCACATATCAGATCGGGATGGTATAAATTATGAAAAACCAACAATACATATATTTAATTTTCTCGCATACTACCAACCGTATGGGCGAAATGATACGGACATTAACACAGTATGAATATAATCACGTATCCATTTCAATGTCTGAAAACCTTTCGGAAATATACTCCTTTGCCCGTCATCATAAGGACACTCCCTTTTACGGCGGCTTTGTATGTGAGAGTGCCGACAGATTTAACAACGATAACGGCATTGCGACCATAAAGGTCTGCGAGATACCCGTCACACCCCGTCAATACCGCATTGCCACAAATTATATAAACAAAATACGACGCGAAAAAGAAAAATATCTTTATAATATGTTTTCAGCCGCAAGTGTTCCGTTCAAACACCGAGTCAGAATCGACCGTGCTTATACCTGCGTGGAATTCGCGGTTTCCGTTCTACGTCGCATAGGTGCGGTCCGAAGTCTGCGCATACCGCGCTTTTGCTCCATAAAACAGCTGGATGACATCTATTCGGATCTTGTGATATATCAAGGCGATTTCCCCGAAAATATAGGCTCATCTGCGCAAAATGACGAATATCTTCAAAGAACTCCCCTACATAGCCGTGTGCACCGCACCGCAAAATGCAACGCCCGTCTTTTCGGCAGACTATGCCGCAAGCTTTGGAAAAAGCTCAATATATGATCACTTATAAAAAATATCTCTTCGCCCAGCAGCATCACATTGCAAAATGTGATGCTGCTGTTGCTTTTATGCATCAACCTTTTTGACAGAGCTTTTGCGTTTTCCATCCACATTATTAATCTGCTCAAGGTAGAAAACCTCAAGCTCCCGCGTCATTCGCTGCGGTGTAAAGCGCTCGTTATAACACAACAGAGCCGCTTCGTTCATACGAGCAAGCCTTTTCCTATCCCCTTCGAGCGAGGACAGCGCTGCCGCCAAAGCATCTGCGTCCGCCCGCGGAACAACCACGCCGCTGACACCGTTCTCCACCATGGCACCGTTTCCGCCGTAGTCACTGACCACCGCCGCACGTCCTACGCTCATCCCCTCCGACAGCGCAAGGCTGGACGTTTCCGTTCCGACCGAACAGTTCACATTAAGATCCACGGCGTTCATATAAGGTGATATGTCGGGGCAAAATCCGGCGAACACTACTCTGTCCGCAATATGGAGCGACGCGGCAAGGCGGCGCAATTCGGCATCCAGACTTCCCTGCCCGCAAAGCAATATTTTGATACGGCTGTCTTTTCCCATTTTAGCAACAGCTTCAAAAAGGTATCTGTGCCCCTTGCACTCCTCCAGCCGCGCAAACATTCCCACAACAAAATCATTATCCGAAAAGCCCAGCGCCATGCGCGCGGCGCGGCGCTCGTCATCCGACAGCTTTTTCAGCGGCTCGGCACCGTTGATTATGACGCGTATTTTATCGGGACGCGTTCCCAACGCCGTCAGATCGTCCGCCGCCGCATCTGCTACCGCCACGATCCCACTTGACAGCGTATTATTCAGCCATCCCGTAAGCCAACGCACAGGCGGACGGCGCATGATGGCACGCGGCGGATAGGCGCAGTGCCGCGTGTGTATTCTGACGGGTACGCCGCACATAAGTGCGGCAACACGCGCCGACAACGCGCCGTGGCAGTGTACGATATCCGGACGGCATTTTTTAATTATTCTCACGTATTCCCCAACCGCAGTCACCTCAAATGACGCATCCGCGCCGTGGCGGCTTTCGATAACGTCATATCCAAGCGTCCGCACTCGCGGTATAAGATCACTTTTTTTCGGCAAAACTACACTGATATCAAACTTTTCCCTGTCAAAATATTTCAGCTGACACAAAAGCAGCACTCCCGCACCGCCTATGTTTGTGTCAGTTATGATGTGAAGCAATCGGTACATATTCTATCTCCTGCGTTTTTATGTAGTATTAACAGAACTCAAGGAGTATATAACAAAAAGAGGCCAATCAGCCTCTTTTCATTATTAAAGCAATTATTTTCTCTTCAACTTACCCACAACGCGGCCTGCACAATGTATATCCTCAAAGCCACGAAGCAAAATGTCGCCGTACTCGGGATTGAGCGAAACAAGGCGGTCACCGCCGAATATCTTGAAATATCCGTTACCGTCAAGAATAAATATTGCCGCCTCGC
Source organism: Eubacteriales bacterium (assembly GCA_045586785.1). Taxonomy (GTDB): domain Bacteria; phylum Bacillota; class Clostridia; order Oscillospirales; family CAG-272; genus UMGS1002. The sequence continues at coordinate 16,191 of JAZNBA010000090.1, forward strand.
CCGGCTCGACAGTCTCGCAGTTCTCTACCAGCAAAACGTCACCGTCGTGATACTTGGGCTCCATACTGTTGCCGCTGATGCGAAGCGCAAAATCGGCAGACGCGGTTTTAGGATTATCGGGAATGGTGATGGTATCGGCAGTAGCCTCGTCAAGATACTCTCCGGGGCCGGCTGATACAGGCAGATCGTAAAGCGGAATGGAGCGCTTATCGAAGCCGGGAGTCTTGCGTGCCGCAGATGCGGCAAAAATACCCGGAGCGGCGGCAATACGCGCTTTGACTCTATCCTCCGAAATAATGCGTGCGCGAGGAGCGGCGGCTGATTCATAGGCGTCCATGGAAACGCGCTCGTTTTCTTTGTCAAGCACAAGACGCACAATCTCGCGCCCGTGACGGTCAAGCGTGCGGAAATCTTCTATAAGACGCATCTCGTCGGGCTCAAGGGTATAATTGTTTGTATTCTCGGGAACACCGCTGAGAATATAATCAACCGAGCAATCCAGAGCGTCGCAAATAGCGACGATATTCGACAGCTTGGGCGAGTCGGTAAAGCCCGCAAGTATCTTACTTAGCGTACTGACGGGAATACCCGTCATATCGGAGAGCTGATCGTTTGTGATCTTTTTCTCGCTTTTTCTCGCTTTTATTCTTTCAATATAATCCATAATGCGCCTCACTTTGACATTTTTCTTCTTTTGGCAATATTATACCACAAAAATTCCGTTTTGTAAAGAGGTTTTGAAAAATATTTTTCCGTTTTTTGAAAAAACCTATTGACAAATTCGCAAAGGTATGCTATTATTATGTCACAGGACGAGCAGTATACATCCAAAACGGAAGAATTTTTCCGATAAAACGCCGTCAAAAGGAGAAACGATATGAACGCTTATTATAATGATTTTCAAAATACAAAAACCGTTTCCGTTCCCGAGTCCGCCCCCCGCCGCGGTGTGCTCTCCTCACTCATCGAGCGCCTTTTGTGCATGATCGATGCTCTGCTTGCATTTATAACATCCGCTAAGGTTCTCAACGTGGTTCGCGTTGCGGTTACTACCGTTTGCTTCTTCGCTCTGCTGGGAGTTATCGGCGGCATTGAGCGCGGTCTCATCGGCTGGGGCTGGGGCATCGTAAGCGCAATAGTCATAGCTGTCATTGAGGGTATATGTATTAAAAAATGTAAATAATCGATCCTCTTCCCCGTAAGCTCAAAAAGCTTACGGGGGATTTTTTGTATATCCTCTTGACATTGACGCAGCGTCAAGTGGTATAATAAAATTGCAAAAAGGAGGTACACCATGCAAACCCAAAAGCTTTACGATATAACCGAAGTATGCTCCCTGCTTCACACCACCTCACGTACCCTGCGCTTTTACGAGCAAAAAGGAGTTATCAGCAGCACCGTATGCGGCACATCCTCCAGGCGGAGCTACACAGAACAGCAGGTCGCCCTGATCAGAAACGTGCTCATTCTGCGCAAGCTGGGACTGTCGCTAAAAACCATCTCAGAGCTTCAGCGCAACAGCACCGACCTCAGGGAAGCTCTGTTATTCAAACGCGCCGAAATTGAAGCGCTTATTGACACAAAGCGAAAAGAAATACTGCTACTCAACAACGCCCTTTTTGCGATGGAGCAAGAAAAAGATATATTTGATCAACAGCTTACTCCCGCATCAGCGGAGCTCGATCCTAAGCTGGATGCTATAATAAAAAAATGTACAAAAGCCATCATTGAGGGTGACTCCACACCACTATATGAGCATTTCAGCGACACCATGAAGTCATATGCGCCGCCCGCAGCATTCGAAAAAATACGAAAGGACACGCTGGCGCCGCTGGGCAATTTTGTATGCGTCGAAAGGCTTGAATATGACAAAAAATATCCCACCATAGCATATCAATACGTCAAATATGAAAAGCTGGGACTGAAAATAAAATACGTTTTTTACGAACAGCTGATACAAGGTCTATGGATGGGATATTATGAAATATGAGGTGATAAAAATGAAAATAAATATTATTATCCTCATAATTGTGTGTCTGCTTACGCTTTCTGCCTGCGATGCAGAAATACCACCCACTGATACTGAGTCGGATATTACCACCGCCGCAGAGTCCACAGCGCCAACTACGACAGTTATTGAGAAACGCACTCCCACCACCAATGACGAGCTGTTTGAATATATTATCTCAAAGTGGAAGCAAAACAAGGCGGCAGAGCTTTACGAATATGCTGCACCCGAGCTTTTGGAGCTTTTGCGCGAGGAGGACTTTGTTTATCTGTTCGACAGCGTTTCCGAAATTGGTGGAGCGCTAAATACCGTTTCGGACAAGCATTCCTCCACCTCTGATGGGATAACAACTTACACCGTCCTATTGGATTTTGACAACATAACAGCCGAGCTCACAATAGCATTGAAAGATCTGAAAATATGCTCATTCATGCGAAATGTTCATTTCAAGGACACCTTTGAGTTGGAGCGTGACGACGGCATAGTTGAAAAATATTTTGTTCTTGAAAATGACGGCTACAAACTCAACGCCGTTTATACTTACGTAAACGACGCCAAAGCCCACCCCGCCGTACTGCTTATTGCCGGCTCGGGACCGAGTGATTACAACTCTACCGTAGGATTACTGACACCGTTTGAAGATATAGCCATAGGTCTTGCCCGCAACGGCATCAATTCCCTGCGCGTGGATAAAAGAACGTTCAATTATTCGTCGGAAACAGGCGCTGACATAAGAATTGAGCAGGAATATCTGTACGACTGCACCGCCGCCATCGATTTTTTGAAAAACCAAAATATATCCGAATTATATCTGCTTGGTCATAGCCTTGGGGGACAAATAGCCGCCGAGCTTGCCGCCAATGACGCCGACATAGACGGTCTGATACTGTTTAACAGCTCGCCTCGCCATCTCGCCGACATAGCCTGCGATCAGTATTCACTCATTGACCCTGCCAATAAAAGCGCCTACAGAACGTACGCCGATGCGGCGAAGTCCGTCTCTGAGGATACCGTCAGGGGCTACTATTATTACAGCGCCGGCGACGCTTATTGGGCATCCTACAATCGCATTGACACCGTAAAAAACATAACCCATGTCAACGCAAACATTCTTATAATAAACAGCACCTTTGACAACCAGCTGTTTGACGCGGACATTGAGCTGTGGAAAAGCAGTTTTTCGGACTCCCAAAAGGTCACGCTTCGCGTGCTTGACGGTATAAGTCATTTCGGCTATAAAATCGACACAGCCGATCTGTCGTCTTTATATAAACGCGGCGCTTTTCCCGATGAGCTTATAGCAGAATTTTCAAGTTTTATGAACGCCGCGTCTCAATAAACGGCTTTTTTGCCGTGCACTCATCATACTTATATATTCTCGCGTCTCCCCCGCTACCTCGCCTGACATTTTACAAATGACGGCGAGGTTTATTATTGTCATAGCGCCAAGCGCCATATCGGCAACGCCCCACACTGCCTCGGGCGCGGTCACAGCACCTACCGCCACCGCCACGCCGTACGCCGCGATAAACGCCCACTGCCATGTGCGCCGCCACGTGCTCCGCACAGACAAGTACGACACGCACTCCATACCGTAATGCGCCCAGCATATCACCGTGGCAAAACCGAAAAACAGCACCATCGCCGCCATAACGTACTCCGACCAGCCTCCAAGTACGGCAGAATAAGCGCGAAGCGTCATCATAATGGGATCGGTGCCGTATACCGACACCTCGCCAAGGCTAATAATGATAACGACAGCTGTCATAGTACACAGCACGATAGTGTCCACGAACACCTCAACGATGCCCCATATTCCCTGCTGTGCCGCGTGTCGTACCGACGAGCCTGCGTGGGCGATAGGCGCCGTGCCGCATCCCGCCTCGTTTGACATAAGTCCGCGCATGGTGCCGTAGCGCACACCGCGGGACAGCGCAAAGCCAATTACACCGCCGAGCGCACTATCTGCTTTGAATGCGTCCTTAAAAATAGCTCCAAACGCATCCGGCACGCAGTCGGCTCGTATTATCATGACCGCCACCGACATAACAACGTAAGCCACCGTCATAAACGGCACCAGCCGCTCGGTCAAGCGCGATATGCCCTCTCTGCCGCCCACAATGACCGCTACCGTCAGCACCGCAAGCACACCGCCAGTGAACGCCGTTCCGATATTACACACGCCGAGCAACGCGCGGCTGACAGCGTTTACCTGTATAACACACCCCATAGACAGCGCGTTCACAATGCATAGAATAGCAAACACCGCCGCCACCGCGCCTCCGATCTTTTTCAGTCCCCACGCCGAAAACGCATCCTTTATATAATACATTGCGCCGCCGTGAAGCTCGCCGTTTTGGTCAGCACGGCGATGGCGCAAAGCCAGCACGGTTTCGGCGTATTTGAGCAGCATGGCTGCCGCGGCGCTGACCCACATCCAGAATATTGAACCCACGCCGCCCAAGTATATCGCCGAGGCAACGCCAACTATATTACCTACACCGAGCGTACCTGCCAGCGCCAACGACAGCGCGCGCACGGGCGACATTCCATCTGCGTAGCTCTTGGCACTCAAGGTTTTAAATATTACTGACGGATGCAAAATATGAAAGAATTTCAATCTGAACGAAAAAAACAAACCTGCCGCTATAAGTGCCGCAGGCACGGCAAGTCCGAATATGTATGTATTTATAAATTCAAGCATTGTGTCACCTCGCTTTTTTACAGCATATGATATTTAAAGTGCAAATATGCTCCGTACGTCGATTTTTAGCAATCTACGCGAGTAGGTTGAACACAAATTGTTAACAATTTGTGAACAATTTGCCCAAAGTATTGATTTTTTCACTGCTTTGTATTAAAATAAGCACAGTTGAATTAGCACTCTTGCAAATTGAGTGCCAAAACGCATTAAAAACATTTGCGTAAGCAATGCAATTTATAGGAGGATCCAAAAATGCAGATCAAACCGCTTTCCGACAGAGTAGTAGTTAAACTCGTCGAGGCTGAAGAAAAAACAAAAACCGGTATCATTCTTACCGCGTCGGCTCAGGAAAAGCCCCAGATAGCCGAAGTTATCGCAGTAGGTCCCGGCGGACTTGTTGACGGCAAAGAGGTGGTTATGACTGTTAAGGTTGGTGACAAGGTCATCACATCTAAATATTCGGGAACAGAAGTAAAAGCAGACGGCGTTGAGTACACTATCGTACGTCAGGCTGATATTCTTGCAATAGTTGAGTAATTCGGAGGAACACTTAAAATGGCAAAAGATATTCTTTACGGTATAGATGCAAGAAACGCGCTGGTTCGCGGCGTTGATAAGCTTGCTGACACAGTCAAGATCACTCTCGGCCCCAAGGGCAGAAACGTTGTTCTTGACAAAAAGTACGGCTCTCCCCTGATCACAAACGACGGTGTTACCATCGCCAAGGAGATCGAGCTTGAGAACGAAGCCGAGAACATGGGCGCACAGCTGGTAAAAGAGGTTGCTACCAAGACCAACGACGCAGCCGGTGACGGTACAACTACCGCTACTCTGTTGGCTCAGGCTTTCGTTCGCGAGGGTATGAAGAACGTTACCGCAGGTGCTAACCCCATGGTTCTGCGCAAGGGTATCAAGAAGGCAGTTGACCGCGCTGTTGAATGCCTGATCGCAAACGCAAAGAACGTTGACGGCTCTGCCGACATCGCTCGCGTTGCTACCGTTTCCTCGGGTGATGAGGTTATCGGTCAGCTGATCGCTGACGCTATGGAAAAGGTCACCTCCGACGGCGTTATCACCGTTGAGGGGTCCAAGTCCGCTGACACCTACTCCGAGGTCGTTGAGGGTATGCAGTTTGACCGCGGCTACCTCTCCCCCTACATGGCTACAGATATGGATAAGATGGAAGCTGTTATCGATGACGCTCTCATTCTTATCACCGATAAGAAGATCTCCAACATTCAGGAGATACTCCCTGTTCTTGAGCAGGTAGTGCAGGCAGGCAGAAAGCTGCTCATCATCGCTGAGGACGTTGAGGGTGAGGCTCTTACCACTCTGGTTCTCAACAAGCTCCGCGGCACCTTCGTTTGCGTTGCTGTCAAGGCTCCCGGCTTTGGCGACCGCCGCAAGGAAATGCTGCGTGACATCGCTGTTCTCACCGGCGGCGAGGTCATCACCAGCGAGCTTGGCCTTGAGCTCAAGGACGCTACTCTTGATCAGCTCGGTCACGCAAGACAGGTCAAGATCAATAAGGAAAACACCATTATCGTCGGCGGCGCAGGTGCTCCCGAGGAGATCCGCGCCCGTATCGCTCAGATCCGTGCCGCTATCGAGATCACCACTTCCGACTTCGACCGCGAGAAGCTGCAGGAAAGACTTGCAAAGCTGGCAGGCGGAAGTCGGATCGTAGCCATGTCGTTCTGTGAGCCAAGG
>JAZNBA010000091.1:0-17900 GCA_045586785.1 Eubacteriales bacterium
GTGACACCATAATATTTTGCGAGTTCTACAACCATAGGAAGATCAGGCGTCGAGGCACCATTCTCCCATTTGGACACCGTTTTATTTGAAATAGATAGGTTTTGTGCCACATCTTCTTGTGTTACCCCCTTTGAAGTGCGGAGCTCCACCAATTTTTCTGCAATCTTACATTCGTACATATTTTTCACCTCTCGAAGATATTCAAGTTCCGGAGCTTGTGACTATATTATACACAAAACCAACAGTAGAGTCAACATAGTGATATTTTATTATTTCTCCGAATTGGAGATTTACTGAGCTGCCGTTAAATCAGTAGTTGAAAATTGTAATTTTAAAAAGATTACTGATTTTTCTATATACAGTTGAGTATTACAATCAAAGTACAATTATTAAGTTGTTTATTTAGCAAACAGAAATACAGATAATATAAGCATAACTATCATAAATTAAATCAGTATAGTTAAAAGACCCTTGTGCAATTTCTTGCCAAGAGTCTTTGTAATTTTTGATATAAATAAATGTTTTTTTCATTTTGTGATGCGAAATATATACTATACAAAATTTTCTTGCATGTTTTTTGCGGTTTCCATGACAATATCTCGCTCACAAAACGGAACTTTGTGACCACTTATTAATTGGTAATTTTCATGGCCTTTTCCTGCGAGTAAAAGCACATCTCCTCGACTTAATAATGACATTGCATATACTATTGCCTGTCGGCGATCTTCAATTTTATCATATTTACAGCCATTTGGGTCAAATGCGTGTATAATATCTTGAATGATGAGAAAGGGGCTTTCTGTGTCTGGGTTGTCAGATGTTACAATGCAGTGATCGCTTAAAATAGATGCTATATATCCCAATTCGGCGCGTCTCATTTGAGTTCTGCTTCCCACAGACCCGAATAAAGTTATTATACGTTGTGGGTTATACATTCGTATGGTCTCAAGAACCGATCTCAAGCTAATACCATTATGTGCATAATCGATAACTATGGTCGCATAGGGGAGAGCGGGAACCAATTCAAATCTTCCGGCTACAGTTACACTCTGTATTGCATTGATAATAGATGCTATATCATCTGTTACGGTTGCACAAGTAGCAATTGCGGCAATGGCGTTGTAAACATTAAATTTTCCGGGAAACTTAATAATTACCGGGAATACTTGATTATCGTGAACATATTCAAATGACATTCCAAACGAGTTGTCCGTTTTATACATGTCAATATTTTGAGCATAGTGTTGCGCGTGTTGATAGATGCCAAATGTTTCTATTCTTTCACTAAATCCACGAGTAATATACTCGTATTGCTTATCATCAATATTTGCTAAGACTCTTTTTGGAGAAAATTCTGAGAAAAGTTTAGCTTTGCTGTCGCGATAATGTTCAAAAGTGGGATGTTCATATTCACCAATGTGGTCTATATATAAATTTGTGAAGATACATGTATCAAATTCAATGTATTTTACACGTCCTAAATATAAAGCCTGAGATGAAACCTCTATTACTACATACTGTATTTTTGCATCAACCATATCTGACAGGTATCTCTGAATATCACAGCTTTCAGGGGTAGTGTTGGCACTCATGTGGTGAAAATTTTTATACATTATGCCATTAGTACCAATGTAACCGGTAGGGATCCCCAACATATTAAGTGTTCCGCTTATCATAAGCGCAGTGGTTGTTTTTCCTTTTGTTCCTGTTATGCCAATGACTTTTAATTTTTTGGATGGTTCTTCATAAATAATACTTGATAATTTTGCAAGAGTATCTCTTGAATTATCGTTATATATTATATCGCAACCTTTAGGAAGCTGTATATCTCGCTCCACAACAAAGCAACGACATCCGTTATTATAAGCAGATAGGGCAAACAAATGACCATCAGTCAATGCTCCTTTTATGCAAACAAATATAGAAAACGGCCCCGCCATTCTGGAATCACAACATATATGGCGGATGTCTCTTGTGGAGTTGAGATGACTATTAATATTACATTGTTTAAGAAGATCACCGAGTATCATTTATTTTTCCTTTCCTGGCGTGAAAAGATCTTGCGCAAAATTTATCAATGATGAGGGGTATTTTTGAATTCTTTTTCCACATGCAGCGATGGTGCATGCTGTCAAAACATCAAGTGAGTCAATATAATTGTGTTCAATATCAAATGAACGCTTTATAAGAGATAATTCTGTACATCCTAAAATTAAAGTATCGCATTCGTTTGCCATTAATTCATTGGCTATTGAATTAAACATTTGGAAGTTAGGTTTATCTCCGCTTTTTAAATAGCTGTAAATTATTGTGGATAATGTTTTCTGAGAGCTGGGGGAAGGAGTAACATATTTTATGTTATACTTTTCACAGCTCTTTTTGTAAGATTCTGCCAAGATGGTGCCTTCTGTGGCCATTATTCCTAAAGATCTTATTCCCAAATGTGCGGCATATTGAACAGTCAATGATACAATATTTAATATTGGCACATTGCATCCTTGACATAATGCGTTATAAAAGTGTTGTGCAGTATTGCAGGGAATAGCAATAATGGAAGCTCCGTATTGAATCAGCCGATTTAGTTCCTTTTGCATAATAGGTAATGGATCTTGATTTGAAGCGCCGATGATGAAATTTGTTCTGTCCGGAGTGGTAGCTTTGCTGCTGATTAATATATCTATGTGTTGCTGATCGCAATCGGCTATTGTGTGAGTTGTAATTAGTTCATAAAAGTATGCACTTGACATTGGGCCTAACCCGCCAATAATTCCCAACGTTGGGCAACCTGTTTTCAAAATTACGACCTCCTATTTTGAATTAGTTTGATTAGTTAATAGTTTTTGAATATCGATATATTTGTATATGATATACTCGTTTTCAAAAAAATCGTAGTCTCCGGCAATGATATTTTCAAAATGTGATGTGCATGGCAGCAATGCGCGGCAATCTCCTCGTAATGACTTCGCAATGTCTAAAATTGCATGAGTAATATAATAGTTGTTATTAAGCAATTTTTGATGACAAAAGATATATCGTGCTGAAGAAAAAATTTTTAGTGTTGGATGTCGGCTGGCAAATAAAATAGGTATTATATTGTATTTTTTGTTTAATAACTTGATTAATTCTGTTGTTTGGCTGTTGGTGCCTAATATTAATACTTCAGGTCCATTTTTAAGCAAGTTGATCATGAAAACTACCTTTATGTCTTTTATGTTAATATAAATATTATATCACATGTTAAATAAAAAATAAAGTAAAATAACAAAAATACTATTGCGTTATTTGTTTTAATTTTATATAATAAGTTAAGTAATAAAAACATGTGGAGAGATTATATGAAACGTTCAACAATATATAAGATTTTTTCTAATATCCCTATAATTGAAACTAATAGATTGATATTGAGAAAAATGATGGTTTTGGACTATGAAAATATGTATGAATATGCTTGCCGTACTGATGTAACAAAATACTTAACATGGTCACCTCATCAAAACTCCGATTATACAAGAGAATACTTAGAATATATATCCACTAAATATTCTCTGGGTGAGTTTTATGATTGGGCGGTTATAAATAAATATGATCAAAAAATGATAGGGACTTGCGGATTTACGAGATTTGATTTTCATTCAAACAGCGCGGAGATCGGATATGTTCTGAATCCGCAATATTGGAACCATGGGTATGCAACCGAGGCTGTGCGAGCTGTGATTGATTTTGGTTTTAGAGAAATCGGACTTGCAAGAATAGAAGCTAAATATATGGAAGGCAATGATGCGTCCAAGCGAGTAATGGAAAGGGTAGGAATGACATATGAAGGAACGATGCGGTCGGCTTTGCTGGTTAGAAATGAATACAAGAACATAGGCATTTGTTCTATATTGTTGAATGAATATAAAAATACTATTAAAAGTTAAGATTATTTCAATGTAATGTAGTGGTTATATCTTGATATTATAAGTATTAAATTAAAAATATGTTGACAATTAAGACATAAAAGTATATAATTTAACTTAAGCTTTGTTCTCATGGAAAATATAATTGTAATGAGAAAGGTGCGATAGAGCAGATGAAACATGATCTTTTAGAGATAATGAAAGAAGAGATGAACGGTTTCTCAAAGGGCCAGCGATGTATAGCGCATTATATAATAGATAATTATGAAAAAGCCGCATATATGACAGCTGCTAAATTAGGGGCTATATCCGGCGTTTCAGAATCGACTGTGGTTAGATTTGCAATTGAGCTTGGATACGAAGGATACCCTGAAATGCAAAAAGCGCTTCAGGATCTTGTCAGAACAAAGCTTACCAGTGTACAGCGCATGGAGGTAACGAATACTCGTATAGGTAATTCCGAAGTCCTTGATAAAGTGCTCACGTCTGATATTGATAAAATCAGACAGTCTTTGGATGAGATAGATCGCAATGCTTTTTATGAGGCAATCGATAAAATCAAGGATGCGAAGAACATATATATTATAGGTGTTCGCTCGTCTTCTACATTGGCAGGGTTTATGAACTATAGTTTTCGGATGATTTTTGATAATGTCAAGTTTATTCAAACAACATCCGGCAGCGAGATGTTTGAGCAAATAATGCGTATCGGACATGGAGATGTTATGATCGCAATAAGCTTCCCTCGATATTCTAAACGCATAATCAATGCTGTTGAGTTCGCTCGCGCGAAGGGGGCTGATGTTGTGGCTTTAACAGACAGTTCTCAATCTCCGATCGCGGCATATGCCGATCAATTACTTACTGCGTGCAGCGATATGGCATCGTTTGTCGATTCTTTGGTGGCGCCTATGAGCATTATAAATGCTATGGTTGTCGAGCTTTCGCGTAAAAAGCAAGAGGAGCTTACTGTTCGACTTCATGAATTGGAAAAAATTTGGGAAAAATATGATGTTTATGACAAAAACGTTAGATAAAAACTTTAACCCTCGAATAGCTGTTATTGGTGGAGGACCTGCCGGAATGATGGCAGCCTCTACGGCAGCTGAATTGGGGGCAGATGTTATTCTTTTTGAGAAGAATAAGCAGCTCGGAAGGAAATTGCGCATTACAGGCAAGGGAAGGTGCAATGTCACAAATAACTGTCAAATGCAAGAGTTTATGGCTAATGTTCCTGCTAACGGTCGTTTTGTTTGGTCTGCACTTGACCGCTTTTCTCCGATTGACACTATAGATATGTTTGAAGCTCTGGATGTTCCATTAAAAACAGAGCGCGGACGCCGCGTTTTTCCTGTGTCAGACAAAGCGGGTGATATTGCAGGTGCCATGATAAAAAAATGTCAAAGAGCAGGTGTTCACTTTTTAAATGAAAAGGTTTTGGGCGTTTGTGCTTCTGATGGTCACAAGTGGAAAATAGTGTGCCGAGAATTGTCAATGATCTTTGATAAAGTGATCATATGCACGGGGGGAATGTCGTATCCGTTGACTGGATCTGACGGTGATGGATATCGTTTCGCAAAAGAATTGGGACACAATATAACGGAGTTAACACCGTCATTGGTTCCTATCGTTTGCAAAACTCAAGATTGTGCAGAAATGCAAGGATTATCGCTAAAGAATGTTACTTTGAAAATTGTGCAGTTTGATGGCGATAAACGAAAAGTTGTTTTTGATGATTTTGGTGAAATGATGTTCACACATTTTGGAATTACAGGCCCTATGGTGTTAAGTGCTACAGCGCATTTAAAAGATATTGGAGAAAAAAAGTATATGGCAACAATTGATATGAAACCAGCCTTGGATGAATCAAAGCTGGATACAAGATTGCTGTCGGATTTTTCCAAGTATTTAAACAAAAATTTTGCAAACGCATTAGATGATATTTTGCCTCAAAAGATGATACCTGTTGTTGTAAGACGGTCCGGAATAGATCCTAATAAAAAGGTAAATTCTATTACAAAACAAGAACGTCGTAAAATTGTTGAACTTCTTAAAGGCTTTGAAATAATAATTGAAGGTTTGAGACCTATTGAAGAGGCCATCATAACGCGCGGAGGGATTGATGTTAAACAAATAAATCCTAAAACCATGCAATCTAAAATTTGTGAGGGATTGTATTTTGCAGGGGAAATTATAGATGTAGATGCGTATACAGGCGGATTTAATCTTCAGATAGCGTTTTCTACCGGATTTTTGGCGGGTGAAAGTGCCGCTAATTCGTTAATCAATGAATGTTAGGAGTTTATTAATATGCAAATTGCAATAGATGGTCCCAGTGGAGCGGGAAAAAGCAGTGTAGCTAAGGCTGTTGCTGGTAAAATGGGTATTATTTACGTAGATACCGGAGCATTGTATAGAACAGTTGGATATTTTATTAAAGAATGTGGAATTTCTCCCGCTAATGCAAAAGATGTAATTGCTCAGTTGCCAAATATAAACATTGAGATGAAATATGTTGATGGCGAGCAGGTGGTGTATTTAAATGGTGTAAATCTTGGTGATGCAATTCGACACCCTCAAATATCTATGTATGCATCTGCGGTATCAGCAATTCCTGAAGTAAGAACGTTCTTGTTGCATACACAGAGAGATATTGCGGAGCACAACAGTGTTATTATGGATGGAAGAGATATTGGAACGGTCATACTTCCTTTTGCAGATGTGAAAATTTTTCTCACTGCCTCGTTGGAAAATCGCGCAAAACGAAGATATGATGAATTGGTTGCCAAGGGAGTCTGCGCTCGCTTTGATGATGTTTTGCGTGAAATGAAAGAGCGTGATGACAACGATAGCGGAAGAAATGTTGCACCTGCTGTGGCAGCTGAAGATGCTATAATTCTTGATAATACCGGCTTTACGGTTGAACAATCTGTAAATGCAGTAGTAGAAATAATAAATAGAAAGTTGACAAGCATATGAAGGGATTTTACGGTGTTGCTCACAAACTGCTTGCACCTTGCGCCAGAGGAATTTTCAATATAAAAGTGATTGGGCTGGAAAATGAGCCGACTCAAGAACAGGGAGCGTACTTGGTTTGTGCAAATCACATGTCGGCATGGGATCCTATTTGGATATGTGCCGCACTTCGTTGTCAGCAACCGCATTTTATGGCTAAGGCAGAACTTTTTAAAATTCCATTGGTTGGATGGTTGATAAAACTACTTGGTGCATATCCTGTTAATCGTAATGGTGCGGATGTGTCGAGTGTGAAAAATACTATAAATCTAATGAAAAACGGAAAATGTGTAGGAATGTTTCCGCAAGGTACTCGGCGTCCACAAAAAGATCCTGCGCAAACTCCTATTAAAAGTGGAGTCGGAATGATTTGTGTTCGCTCTCGGGTGCAGGTTTTGCCTGTTTTTATTCGTACTAAAGGATTTAAACCTACATGTTTTGGGCGTAAAACTATTATTATAGGAAAGCCAATTCCATATGAAATTATTCAGAAGATGTACGACGATCGTGTTGAATACAGTAAAATATCCAAATATATATTCGATGAAATATGCAGTCTTGATAAATAAGCATGAGATACAAAAACGATGAACAGATTTGTAAGAATTGCTAAATATTCGGGGTTTTGCTTCGGCGTTAAAAGAGCTGCTGATAATATTGAAAATATAATATTAAAGTTGCAAGCAGATGAACGTATATATACTCTTGGCAAATTAATACACAACGATACATATGTTCACGATTTAGAAAAACGCGGTGTTTCGGTTGTGTCAGAAAAACAGTTGCCAACTTTGATGGAGTCGGTATCCACGGACCATCCGGTGACACTTTTTATACGTGCACACGGGATTCCTAAAAGCACAGAGGTATTACTCCAAGAATATGTTGCCGTAACTCCCGGTTTTAAATATATTGATTGTACCTGCCCTTATGTAAAAAAAATACATAGAATAGCCCAGGAAAACTCCGGTGATGATATATGTTTTGTATTAATGGGAGCCCAATATCATCCTGAGGTTGTCGGGATTATGAGCTATGTGAGCGGTGAAGGACATGTTTTTTCTTCTGTTTACGATGTTGAACAAGCGTTAGAAAATGGCGAGTTGTGCAACTTGCACAAAAAAAGACTGGCAATTGCGGCTCAAACGACCTTCGATTTGGTGGAGTGGGAAAAAAGTCAAGAATTTTTCAAAAAACTATGTACAAATCCGTTAATTTTTGATACAATATGTAGTGTTACTGCCAAACGCCAAAGTGAAGCCGATAGATTATCTAAAGTTTGTGATTTGATGATTACTATTGGCGGCAAAGAAAGTTCTAACACATCTAAACTGTTTGACATTTGCAGTAAGAATTGTCGGCGTTCTATACTTGTAGAGGATGCCAAAGAACTTCGGGACAAACTTCCCGAAATTAATAAGTTAACATCCCACACAAAAGTGGGAATAGTCGCCGGTGCATCAACTCCGGCTGACGTAATACAGGAGGTTTATAAAACAATGAGCGAAAACACTGAGATCAAAGCTGAAAACTTTGAAGAAATGCTCGAAGCATCACTGACAACTTTAAATACAGGAGACACCGTTACCGGTACGATAACATCGGTAACTGACGCAGAGCTTCAGCTTGACCTCGGCGCTAAGGTTACCGGCGTCATTATGGCTGATCAGGCAACGGACGACCCGTCGGCAAAGCTGACAGCGCTGTTTAAGGTCGGCGATCAGATAGAAGCATTTGTTATCAGAGTAAGCGATGTTGAAGGATTTGCGACTCTCTCTAAGAGACGCGTAGATTCCGACAAAAACTGGCAGGCAGTAGTTGCTGCCAAAGACAGCCACGAAATACTCGAAGGTAAA
The DNA here is from genome assembly GCA_045586785.1 of Eubacteriales bacterium. Taxonomy (GTDB): domain Bacteria; phylum Bacillota; class Clostridia; order Oscillospirales; family CAG-272; genus UMGS1002. The sequence continues at coordinate 8,771 of JAZNBA010000091.1, forward strand.
GTAGTCGGCATAAACAAGGGCGGTGTGGAAGTAAGCGTAAATGCTAATCGTGTATTTATTCCCGCTTCTCAGACCGGAATTCCCAAGGATGGTGATATGTCCGTTCTTATGGGTACAACCGTTAAATTTCGTATTACCGAAGTAAGAGATCAGGGCAAGAAAGCTATCGGTTCCATTCGAGTTGTTCTCAGAGAAGAACGTAACGAGCGCGAAGCTGCTTTTTGGAGCACTCTTGAGGTTGGTATGCAATTCACAGGCAAGATCAAGAGCATGACAAGCTATGGAGCATTTGTTGATCTGGGTGTTGCGGATGGAATGGTACATAATACCGAGCTTTCTTGGAAGCACATCAAGTCTCCCGCTGAAGTTGTATCTGTTGGCGATGAACTGACGGTGTATGTTAAGAGCTTTGATGCGGAGAAAAAGCGCATTTCTCTTGGATATAAGACAGAGGCAAGTAATCCTTGGAACATCTTTATGTCCAATTATTCAGTAGATGATGTTGTTAATGCTAAAATAGTTAGTGTTACTACATTTGGCGCATTTGCTGAAATCGTTGATGGTGTTGACGGACTTATTCACATATCGCAGCTTGCTGACACTAGAGTCGCTAAGCCCGAGGATGTAGTAAACGTTGGTGATATGGTTGATGTTAAAATCATTGCCATTGATGAAGAAAAGAAGAAGGTTAGTTTGTCCATTCGTGCTTTGACCGAAAAGGCAGAAGAAGAAAACCCTGCTGAAGAGGCAACCGAAGAAACTGCCGAATAAACAAAATATTTTTGAGCTGTTGGAAACAACAGCTCATTTTTTTGTTCTTTTATCTTGTAAATAATAAAATAATGTTGTATAATAATAAAGTATGTAATTTAAAATAAAAGGAGGAGTATTAATTTGTTTGAGTTGGAATCGTTAAAAAAACAAGCGGAAGATGTTGCTCTTGAACTTATTGACATTTCTGGTATAAAATCGGGTGAAATTTTGGTGATAGGATGTTCTTCATCTGAAATCGTTGGCGGTCATATAGGCAAATCGTCATCATTGGAAGCCGCTAAAATAGTGTTTGACGCTATATATAATATAATTAAGAGCAAAGGAATATTTCTTGCAGTTCAGTGTTGTGAACATTTAAACAGAGCATTGATAATTGAGAAACAATGCGCTGAAAAATATGGTTATGATATAGTTAATGTTGTTCCATGGGCACATGCAGGAGGATCCTTTGCTACTACGGCATATAAGTCTTTCGACGAACCTGTAGCGGTCGAACATATAAAGGCTCATGCAGGGATTGATATAGGCGACACCATTATAGGTATGCATTTGAAAGATGTTGCAGTTCCCGTAAGATTGTCTACGAGGCAGATTGGATGTGCAAATATTGTGGCTGCCCGTACTCGACCCAAATATATTGGTGGCGAGCGTGCTCATTATAATAATTAATTTTTTTATAGGTGATTAAATTGATAGAATATGAACTGGTGGCTACATGTCTTTTTGGATTGGAAAAACTTTTAGGTGCTGAAATTGATGCATTAGGTCTACCAAGAATAGAAACTATGGATGGACGTGTAGCATTTAAAGGGAATGCGGTAGATATAGCCAGAGCCAATATAAATTTAAGAACTGCAGAGCGTATATATATACGACTCGGAAGGTTTTCTGCCGTTACTTTTGACGAATTGTTTGAAGGGACAAGAAATCTTCCGTGGGAAAATTTTATATCTATAAAGGATAATTTTCCGGTAAAAGGACATTCAATCAAGAGTACGCTGTTTTCAATCCCAGACTGCCAAAAAATCGTTAAAAAAGCTATTGTAAGTCGCTTGTCTGATAAATACGGAGTAAGTTGGTTTGAAGAGTCGGGAGTTAAATATCAAGTAGAATTTTTTATTTTCAAAGATACAGCTTCTTTAATGATAGATACATCAGGTGTGGCGTTGCATAAACGTGGATATCGCCCAATTTCCGGACCTGCTCCCCTCAGAGAAACATTGGCTGCAGCGCTGGCAATGACCGCTCGTCCTAAAGAAGATGTGCTTTTGTGGGATCCTTTTTGCGGGTCTGGAACCATTTGCATTGAGGCGGCTATGATTATGTTAAAGCTAGCTCCGGGTTTAAATCGAGACTTTATTTCTGAAAATTTTAATTGCTTCGACGATAAAAATATGTGGAAAGAAGCCAGAGAAGAAGCTAATGATAATATTGATTTATCATCTCGCTATGAATCTTGGGGATCTGATATTGATAACGATGTATTACGGCTTGCTCGAATCAACGCCAAACGCGCTGGTGTGAATAAAAACATAAGATTTTTCTATGCAGATGCCAGGTCTATTAAAAAGCCCGATCGCCGCGGCAGTATTGTCTGTAATCCACCTTATGGAGAGCGTATGCTTGAGATCAATGATGCAGAAAAATTGTATCGTGACATAGGAAAAAACTTCAAAAACTTTGGGTTGTGGCAAATATATATACTTACTGCCTCTGAAAATTTTGAGAAACTATATTCAAGGCGTGCGGACAAAATAAGAAAACTCTACAATGGAATGATTCCTTGTAATTTGTATCAATATTTTAAGCCGATCGATAGGTAATAATTATGTCTGATAAAATAATCATCAAAGGTGCTAGGGTTCACAATTTAAAAAATATTAACATTGATATTCCAAGAGATAAGTTTATTGTGATATCGGGCTTGTCTGGGTCGGGTAAATCTTCTCTTGCATTTGATACCTTATATGCTGAAGGACATCGTAGATTTGTCGAATCATTGTCATCGTATGCCCGAATGTTTTTAGGGCAGTTGGACAAACCGGATGTTGATTCGATAGAGGGACTGTCTCCTTCAATTTCCATAGATCAAAAAACCACATCGCGAAATCCTCGCTCTACAGTTGGAACGGTTACAGAAATATATGATTATCTTCGCCTTTTATATGCAAGAATAGGAATACCTCACTGTCCTGTGTGCGGAAAAGAAATCAGAAGACAATCTATAGACCAAATAATTGATAAAATATTGGAACTCCCCCGAGGCGAACGTTTTTTGATACTTGCGCCTGTTGTCCGTGATAGAAAAGGAACACATGAAAAAATTTTTGCAGACGCCAAAAAAAGCGGTTATGTCAGAGTAAGGGTAGACGGAAGTATATATGAGCTTGATGAGAAAATTGAACTTGAAAAAAATAAAAAGCACAAAGTTGAGATAGTTGTCGACAGACTTGTTATGCGAGATGATATTCGTGCTCGCTTAGGGGATTCTGTTGAAACTGCGCTATCGCTTGCAGATGGACATTTAATAATCGTTACTGTTCCTAAAGATGGCGATTCTCATGAAATAGAATTTTCTCAAAATTATGCTTGTGAGGAGCATAATATTTCTTTTGGTGAATTAGAGCCGCGAATGTTTTCCTTTAATAATCCAATTGGAGCATGTTCTCATTGTTCCGGTATAGGAGATATGAGACGAATTTCTATAGATAAAATTTTGCCTGATAAATCTTTGCCATTGAACAAGGGGGCTATTGCGGTAAATGGCTTTAAATCACTTGAAGAAGAAAGCTGGAACGGACCGCTTTTTTCTGCTGTTGGTGATTATATTGGGTTTGATTTAGAAACTCCTATAGAGAATTTTTCTGAAGAAGCATATAACGCATTGATTTATGGTACCGGTGATAAAAAATATCATATAGTACGTTTCTTTGGTGGAAACAAGCATATTCAAGAGGTGAAATTTGAGGGTATAATTAAAATGATTGAAAATCGCTTGGCGATGGGTGGAGCCGGAGATTATTACGAACAGTTTGTCGAAGAAGCTCCGTGTCCGGTTTGTCACGGCAGGCGTCTTAATGATACTATTTTGTCCATAACGGTAGGAGGACTTAATATACACGAATTATGCTCGCTGTCTATCAGTACTGCATTGGATTTTATAACTTCTTTAAATATAAGTGGTAACGAAGAACTTATCGCTCGTGAAATATTAAAAGAAATAAAAGCGCGACTCGGTTTTCTCAAAAGTGTAGGACTCAACTATTTAACTTTGTCTCGCAAGGCCGGAACATTGTCGGGCGGTGAGGCACAGCGCATACGACTTGCTACTCAGATAGGATCTTCGTTGGTTGGTGTTATGTATATTTTGGATGAACCGAGTATAGGTTTACATCAACGTGATAATAGCAAGCTTATAGCCACTTTAAAACGATTACGAGAGTTGGGCAACACAGTAATTGTTGTGGAACATGATGAAGAAACTATGGAATCCGCTGACTATATCATAGATATAGGTCCTGGTGCGGGTATACACGGTGGTAATGTTATTGCAGCAGGAACTCCTGAAGAAGTGATGAAAAATGAGAACTCTATTACCGGTTCGTATCTTTCGGGACGCAATTTTATTGCAACCCCAAGTGTAAGGCGAGCCGGTAACGGAAAAATTTTGCGTGTTGTTGGTGCATCACAAAATAATCTAAAAAATATTGATGTTGAGATTCCGCTTGGAAAGTTTGTATGCGTTACAGGTGTCTCAGGGTCAGGAAAATCTTCTTTGGTTAACGGAATAATATATCCGGCACTTGCCTCAAGGCTCAACCGTGCATATACTACTGAGGGGAAATATGAGCGTATTGAGGGTATTGATAATTTGGATAAGATAATTTGCATTGATCAAAGCCCGATTGGAAGAAATCCTCGCTCCAATCCTGCCACATATACAGGATTATTTGCCGAAATAAGAGAATTATTTGCTCAAACGCAAGATGCTAAAGCTCGAGGATACAACGCCGGCCGATTCTCTTTCAATGTAAAAGGTGGTAGGTGCGAGGCCTGCGAAGGTGACGGTGTAAAAAAAATAGAAATGCATTTTTTACCGGATGTATATGTTACTTGCGATGTTTGTCACGGTCATAGATATAACCGAGATACCTTGGATGTAAAATATAAAGGTAAAAATATTTCTGAGGTCCTGGATATGACTGTTGAAGAAGGTGTTGCGTTTTTTGCAAGTGTTCCTAAAATACAGAGGAAATTACAAACTTTATACGACGTTGGCTTGGGATATATAAAAATTGGTCAGCCGGCTACTACATTATCCGGAGGCGAGGCTCAACGAGTCAAATTGGCCACCGAGCTATCGAGGCGGGGAACTGGTATGACAATGTATTTGTTGGATGAGCCTACAACAGGTTTGCATACCGACGATGTCAAGCGGTTGTTGGATATTTTAAATCGCTTGGCTGATGCGGGGAATACTGTTTTGGTTATTGAACACAATCTGGATGTAATAAAATGCGCTGATCATATTATCGATCTTGGTCCAGAAGGCGGAGACGGAGGCGGAACAATAGTTGCGCAAGGAACTCCGGAGGAAGTAGCGTTATGCAAAGAGTCCTTTACCGGCGAGTATTTGGTTCCAAAATTAAAAAAATAATATAAAAACTCACGAATATTTCTATATTCGTGAGTTTTTATATTATATAGCTTGATTCAATCTTGTTTTTATTCCGGAAATAAACTCATATGTGTTAGCTACAGTTATGTTGGTTTTATCAACTACAAGTGCGGCTAAGTCTTTGGTCATTATACCGTCCTCTATTGTTTTTATACAAGCAGCTTCAAGAGCGTCAGCAAATTTGCACAGTTCATTGATTTCATCAAGTTCACCGCGCTTGCGTAAAGCTCCGGTCCAAGCGAATATAGTGGCCATTGGATTGGATGAAGGCATTTCACCTTTTAGATAACGATAATAGTGCTGAGTGATAGTTCCGTGAGCAGCTTCATATTCAAAATTTCCATCCGGTGATACAAGCACAGAAGTCATCATTGCCAATGACCCAAACGCCGTTGAGACCATATCGCTCATTACGTCACCGTCATAATTCTTACAAGCCCAAATAAATCCACCGCGACTGCGAATCACACGCGCAACAGCATCGTCGATAAGAGTGTAAAAGTATGTTATTCCTAATTCGTCGAATTTTGATTTGTATTCGGAATTGAATATTTCTTCGAATATTAACTTAAAAGTCTGGTCGTATTTTTTTGAAATAGTGTCCTTGGTAGAGAACCAAAGATCCTGTTTGGTAGCGATGGCATAGCGGAAGCAAGAGTGCGCGAATGAACGTATTGAATTATCTTTATTGAACTGTCCCTGCAGGACACCGGGACCTTCCAGTTCACAAATAGTTAATTTTGTAACTTCACCATTGAAATCTGTAAATACTAATTCTGCTGTACCTCCGCATTCTGTGCGAATTTCACCTGCTTTGTATATATCGCCGAAAGCATGACGTGCAATTGTGATGGGTTTATCCCAATTTTTAACTACAGGCTTTATGTTGTTAACGATGATGGGAGCACGAAATACTGTTCCGTCGAGTATCGCACGAATAGTTGCATTGGGACTTTTCCACATTTCATGTAGCGAATATTCTTCGACGCGTTGTTTATTCGGTGTAATGGTGGCGCATTTTACGGCAACACCATATTTTTTTGTTGCATATGCGGAGTCAGCTGTAACCTTATCCTGTGTGCGATCACGTTCAACAACCGACAAGTCGTAATATTCGGTTTTTAAATCTACGTAGGGAAGTATCAGCTCATCTTTGATGAGTTTCCAAAGGATTCGAGTCATTTCATCGCCGTCCATCTCGACTAACGGTGTTTTCATTTGTATTTTACTCATTTTGATCCTCCAAGTTGTTTTTTGCAATGATTCATAAGGCAACCGTCAAGAATTATTTCTCTTTCTTCATCAGTTAAACCTGTGACATATAATTGAATATTTTCTATATTTCCATTAGCTTTTATAATATATGCGGGGTATTCCTCATCTCCGTGAACAAGTTTTGTGCGAATGCCGGGAACAAAAACACAATCTCCAACTTCATAATCAAATGAAGTATCGGGTGCAAGGGTAAATGGAAGGATGCCCCAGTTTATACAATTAGAGCGATAGCGTTTTGTTGCAAATGCTTGGCAAATGTTTGCTAAACCGCCAAGAACCTTTTGACAAGATGCGGCTTGCTCTCTTGCTGAGCCATCTCCGGGGGATGTGGCATATACACAAGAACCAAATTGCGTTTTTTTCAAGAGCTCATCGGCATTTCCAAACATGCTTAATATGTTAATTAATTTTTGCGGTTCAGAGCCTGTGCGACGTTCAGATTCAATTGCTGAAATGGCCTCTGCTCGTGGAACATATTCGGGCACGCGACGCGATAATGTAAGTTTGGAAAGGCGTATTGGGTTTGAACGATAGGATGATGACTCTCCTGAGGGAATCAGTTCGTCAGTGGTAGTTACAGGATCATGAATAACTGCAGCAAGTTCTACCAGTAGGTTTTCACCAAGCTCATATTGTTCGGGCCAATCTGTTATATTGGGGCCCAATATTAAATCTGTATCAGGTTCAGCTTTCCCAAAACCATAATATACGCGCTTGTCGTATGGTGAACGATCAAATTTGTATTTATTGGTAGGTATTTCATAATCAATTTCTGTTGCGGGTGTAATTGCACCTTCCATCAGTGCCGTGGCAGCAATACTTCGCGCATCCATTAGGGCTACACCTGAAAGTTGCTGTTCTCCGGGTTTCGAGCCCTCTCTATTTGGGAAGTTGCGTGTTGTATGGCGAATGGACAATCCGTTATTAGCCGGTACATCGCCCGCACCGAAACAAGGTCCGCAGAAAGAGGGCTTTATAATTGCGCCTGATGAAAGCAATGATGTTGTTGCACCAATTCTTGTAAGTTCAAGAGAAACCGGGACGCTTGTGGGGTATACTGAAAGAGAGAAATATCCATTACCGGTGCTGCCGTTTTTGAGTATTTCGGCGGCTTCATTTATATTGTCAAACATACCTCCTGCACATCCTGCGATAATACCTTGATCTGCGTATACTTTACCATTGCGTATTTTAGATACAAGATCTATTTTATGACCTCCAAACATTGTAGCTGCATTTTTTTCTATATCTGACAGTATATCTTTAGCGTTTTCGGTAAATTCCTTAATAGTGTATGCGTTTGAGGGATGGAACGGAAGCGCTATCATTGGTTCTATTTTACTAAGATCGATTTCGATCCATTTGTCATAATAAGCAATTCCCGATGGCTTTAATTCACTATATACTTCAGATCTTTGGTGTATATTGTAATATTCTCGTATTATTTCGTCTGTTTGCCAAATTGACGAGAGACATTTTGTTTCTGTTGTCATTACATCAATTCCATTTCTGAAATCTGCCGACAGGTATTTAAGGCCGGGACCGAGAAACTCTAAAACTCTATTTTTAACAAAGTCTGATTCGAATACAGCTTTGATCAGTGCTATAGCGACGTCGTGAGGACCAACTCCTCGTTTTGGACACCCATTGCAATATACAAGTACGACTTCAGGGTAATTTATATCGTAGGTTGAGCAAAGCAACTGTTTGACAAGTTCCGGTCCGCCTTCTCCAATACCCATTGTGCCAAGCGCGCCATATCTGGTGTGGGAGTCCGATCCTAAAATCATGCGTCCGCACCCGGTGAGCTCTTCTCGGGCATATGAGTGTATTACACTTTGATTTGCTGGAACATATATTCCACCATATTTACGAGCCGCAGATAATCCAAATACATGGTCATCCTCGTTTATAGTTCCCCCGACAGCGCAAAGAGAATTATGGCAATTGGTCAATGCATAGGGAATAGGGAATTCTTTCATTCCGGATGCTCTGGCTGTCTGTATAATTCCGACATATGTAATGTCGTGAGATACCATTGCATCAAACCCTATTTGTAATTTGTTTTCGCTGGACGATTTATTGTGTGCTTGAAGGATAGAATAAGTTATTGTATTTTTTCTCGCATCGTTTTGAGAAATCTCGGAATTATGCAAAAGATGTTCTTGCGAAAGATATATTCCGCTGTCATGCAATTTTATCATTGTTTTTTCCTTTCAAAGGCTTACTGATTTTGTAAAAATAAATCGTTAATATTTTAGCATAATAGCAAGCAAAAGTCAATATGCCATATATATTTTTATCAATATGTATTAACTTAGCAAAAATCCTCTTCCTTATATAGTGATGATTGTTGACAAAGTAATTATGTGATGATATAATTAGATTGGTAAAATGTTGTCA
>JAZNBA010000092.1:0-16148 GCA_045586785.1 Eubacteriales bacterium
CACGGCTAACGCCGAGATGCTCCATAATCTCTTTGAGTGAATACCATCTTTCGGTTTCGTTTGACATTTTATATTCCTCCGACAATAAGAAACAATTATTTATTTTATTATATCACTTTTTCTGTGTTTTGTCAATGGAAGATCATTGATTGTTGTTGATTTATAATGAATTGGTATTAAAATAGCGGCGAGATTGCTCCCGCCGCTATAAGCTATTCGGTTAATGTTTCTATCGCGATTTGCATCCCGAGCTTGAAAGCATATTCAAAGATCGCTGCTTCTGCCAAGCTCATATACTCACTCCAACAATCGTGGAATTTCTCAAAGGTTTCTTTCTGTTCGTCCGTAAAGCTCTTTTCCAAGTCCTCGTGGTGTCTTGCCATATAACCGAGCAGTTCTTTCATTTCCTTGGAGTTGGTTCGGCTATCCTCCCCGGGGATGATGTTTCCGTGCCAAAGTTCTTGAATCATAGAGTTCATTTGTACACGACCTCCTTCAGCGCGATTTCTTCCGCGCTCGCCTTGATGTTATTCATCATCTGCACCCAGCGCATTGGATCTGAGGCTTTGAGTTTCTCGGTCACGCCCATTCGCTTTGCCATCTGCGCGATATGCAAGTCAATCTGTTCGTGCGCCTGCTCGTCAATGCTATCCCACACCCTCCGTCAATAAAAACAAGAGGCACAGAGTGCCTCTTGTTTTTATTGAGAAAGACACAATGATGAAGACCCCCTCAAATTGCGAAGCAATTTGACAGCGCGTGCGCCGATTGATAAAGCAATTAATGTAAATAATAGCGCACGCGGCAACGGCTCTTGACATTATTTCTCCCGCGTGCTATACTTATCATATAAATAACCGTAAAAGGAGACGGATATGTTACATTTTCCCAAGACAAATATGCTCCGTCAGGCTGACGCGGTGGCAGAGCAGAGGCGTCTGCGCACCGGCAAACGCCCCAAACGCCCTATTATTGAGGTTCTGATATTTTTGCTGGTCTTTTTTGTTGCGAGTATGATTCAAAGCATGATCATAACGCCCTTTGAAATGATCGCGATTTTTACAGGTGATACATTTAAAAGCTTTGTTACCTCGCCTCCGACGGACTTCGCCGAGGCAATGGACATGGCGATGCAAATGCTTTCATCTTTTCCCGATTGGTTTATGGTAGTTCAACTGTTTTCTACGGTTGCCATCATTGTTGTATGCTTTTTGTATTGCCGTATCATTGAGAAGCGCGGTTGGGTCTCATTGGGATTTACCAAAAAAGGCGCTGTCGGTGAATATTCCGCCGGACTTGGAATAGGCCTTGCGCTTTTTGGCGGTGCTGTTGCCTTTTGCGTTGTCACGGGCAAGCTGACGCTTTCGTTCAATGCGTCACCAGCTGTAGGCATGATAATTTTGTATCTGCTGGGATATGTGGTGCAGGGCATGAGTGAGGAGATACTCTGCCGTGGATATCTGATGGTATCCATGCAGCGCGGCTGTCCCTTGTGGGTAGCGGTGCTGACCAATTCGCTGCTCTTTACCGCGCTTCATCTGGCCAATCCCGGTGTGACGCCTCTGGCACTGGTCAATTTGACGCTGTTCGGACTCTTTGCGTCGCTTTACACACTGCGCCGCGGCAGTCTCTGGGGTATTGGCGCGATTCACTCCATATGGAACTTCGCTCAGGGTAATATATTTGGTATTTCGGTCAGCGGTCTATCGGGCAATCCGTCCATTATGACCGCAACCGCCGCCGAGGGCGGCGCACTGATACACGGCGGCTCCTTTGGAATGGAGGGCGGTTTGGGTGTTACTATCGTGCTGGTCATCGGCTGTGCTGTTATGATGCTGATCAAAACAAAAAAGAGCGAGATCGCTCCAATTGAACCCGCGGAATAATAAAAAATTGCTGTCTCAATTGAGACAGCAATTTTTTATTTGACTTTTTTGCGTTTTTTGACTATCACAACTATGGCTATCACGCCGCCGACAAGCACCAGCGCTATCGCCGCCATGACCGAAAAGCTGATAATGATCTCTATGGGAATATAGTTGGTCAATTTGCGAGGCGGTTTGGTGGGTGTCTCGGATTCGGACAGCGTAAATATCAACTCGCCCTCGGGCAGACCGTTGCGCATCAATATATAGCCGCCTTCTGTTTTTTCAAAGCCTTCGAGTGAGCTTTCCGTGACGAAATACGGTGTATTTACGACAATCTTCAGCTCGCCGAACTCTTTCCATGTGGTGGCGGGGGAGAGCAGATAGGTATATTCGTAAATATCGGGCTCGTATTCAAGGTCGATTGCGGGGTAAATGGGTGCGGTTACTGTGTTGACTATGCGCTCACCGGGCTCCAGTGTGATATCATATTCATACCAGCGCATAAGCGTAGGCGCGTCAAGACGCGCGTGCCACAGATACAGCATACTGCCGAACGAGGTGGCCTCGGCATCCTTGAGTAATGCGACCTTGGCATTGTACCAATCCGACTCGGAGACGGTGGTGTGCTCCTCGAACCAGCCCATTTGCGCAAACTCGCGGAATGTGGATGTCTTGGTTTCGTAAAGCGTCATAACGCCGTCGATGCGTTGCTTATCCTCAACACCGCCGTTTTCATAGAACATCCATTCAAGCGGTTTTGTTAGCGGCTCGCCAATGACCCACAGCACAATTTTTTGACCGTTTTCGGCATCGATACCCATGCGCTGAGCGTTGGTGCGCTTTTGATAGTGACTTCCTGATTGCCCTTCGAGATAAAGGCGGGAATTGGGGTAGTCATTCTCGGATATGTCGAAAGCCGCGGTGGCGGCGGGATATTCCCCGGTGTCAACGCCGCTGACGGTGTAAAAATACATAGTCACGGGCAGGTCGGGGGAGTAAAAATCGTCTTCGACAAAGCCGTCGTGAAGCAAAGCAAGGTCTTTTGTCAGATCAAATTGTACGTTTCTGTCGGAAAGCGTGTATCGAAGTGTTTTTTCGACAGCCTCTCCGTTTACCGTGACGTCATATTTTTCCGTGTCGGCGTGATCACGACGTGTGCCGCTCTCGCTGTCATAGCTTGACGCGTACATGGGTTGTGTGCCGAAAGGGAATAAAAGCCGCGCGGTGACGGTGTAATTGGCAGGATTATAAAAGGTGTATTCGGCACTTACCTTGCCGGTATAGGCGAGATATTCCTCAATGTCGGAGTAATATTCTTGCGGAAAGCTGTCGATGTCGAAGGTCAACAGCTCTTTTTCCACAACTATGGGACAGTCGCCGTCGGACATTATGGCACCTGTAGAGGATACACCCTCCCAGTGCATTTGCGCCGAGTTGGCGGAAATGGGGAGCGCGGCAATACAAGATAACATCAGTGTGACACACATAAGAGCACATATTTTTTTCATAAAATATCCTCCATAAAGCTTTTCTACACTATAAGTCGCTATTTTTGCCGTAAGGTTTCACTGTTTACAGCTTTATTTCAACGAAATCTCGGATTTTCAGCTCGTTTTCGGTTACGTTACAGTTGACGGCACGGATATTCACGCCGTTTTGCTCCGCATTGCGCAGACTTTGGGCGAATTCCGGGTGCGTTTCGGCGTTTGGCGTGAAATATTTGCAGTCGTTCATTTGGATGACGAAGAAAATATACGCCTCAAATCCGTTTTGAGCCGCGTCAACAAGCTCGTTTATGTGCTTGACACCGCGCTCGGTGGGGGCATCGGGAAATAAGACCACGCCGTCACGCTCCAGCGTTACGCCCTTGACCTCAATAAATATTTTTTTGCCGTCAGCTTCAAGGTAAAAGTCAAAGCGCGATTTCTTGTACTGACATTCGGGTTTTGTCAGCGTGACATTGTTAAAATAGCCTGCCTCGGCAAGCCACTCCCCCATAACGCGGTTAGGAGCTTGGCTGTCAATATTTATCAGCATATCGCCCTTATAGACTGCCACAAGGTCGTAGGGCGTTTTTCTCGCGGTGTTGGAGGACCTTTCAAGTATGACACGCACGCCGGGAATAAGCAGCTCGCGGCAGCGTCCCGTGTTTTTGACGTGGCACACGCAAAGCTCACCGTCAATTTTAACGTGAGCGATAAATCTGTTTGGACGGGCGACAAAAATGCCCGTGACGGTATTGGTGTAGCGCATATTTGAGTGCTCCTTAGTTATTCAGCATTCGCCACATAAGTGACTCGCCGTTTTGCCGCAGCCAATCGTGCCACTTGCGGTATTCGGGAAATACCCGCTCGATCTCACTGTAAAATTTCGCCGAGTGGTTCATTTGCTTGCGGTGGCAAAGCTCGTGGACTATGACGCTGTCAAGCACCTGGGGCGGTGCCAGCATAAGCAGGCAGTTGAAGTTCAGATTGCCCCGGCTGCTGCAGCTGCCCCAACGGGAGCGCTGGTTGCGTATTGTAATTCGACCGTAGGTTACGCCGATTTTTTCGGCGTAATATTTGACGCGGGGCGGTATTACCTCAAGGGCGCGGTCCGCAAGCGCTTGAAGCTCCTCGGCGGAGAGGGGAACGAGTCCTTGATGCCGTGCGTCGCGTTCCTGCGCTTTTTTTAGTTGTTTTTGTATCCAGGCGCTGTTGTCGATTACGACCTTGTCTATCTCAGATAGTGTCGCGCGCAGGGGCGCGCGGACGATTATCTGTCCGTCTTTGATCTGTATCGCGACGGTTTTGCGTCCGCTTCGGATTATTTCGTATTTCATATTTATCACCACCTATAGAATTATAGCATATATGCCGCGCCATGTCAATCCGAGCGTCTACTGTGTCGTCACCCAATTTCGGGTGTCGATGCTGCTTTTTTGGGGTTTATCACACAACGACAGATCCGTTATGAACACCCACATAGGTTTTATAATGGGAAAAATTGTAGGGGACGATGCCCACATCGTCCCGCAAACATGAATTAAAAGTAATTCGTGATTACGGGTCGCCGAGGACGTCGACCCCTACAAGGTAATATTATTTTATTGTCTCAAGATACATATCGTATCCGAACAAAAGCTGATCTCTGTCGTGGCAATCCGAGGAGAATATCAGCTTTTTGCCCCGCTTTTTCAGCTCATCCAGTATGAAATCGGCGGGGTAGGGCGTTTTTCTGTAACCGCGTGCTATAGCGCCCGTGTTTATCTCAAATACGGCATCCGTAGCGCACAGCGCGTCAAGGGCGCGCTGTGCGGCGGTGCGATAACGGGGTGAGGCAGTGTCAAACAAGCAATCGTTTTCGTTGAACTTGGTTATCAAGTCAAAATGCCCGATTATATCGCATTTTGTTTTTTCATAAACCTGCGCAACGGTATCGTAATACTGCTCGGCATAGGCATAAATATCGCCGCCGTAGTATTTGTCGATCTGTCCCAGCATATCGTCCTTGTCCGAGTCAATGGACAGATACTTTCCATCCTTATATAAGTAATGTACCGAGCCGATGACGTAATCGTAGCCTTCGGGGGCATCGTCGGAATAAAAATCCTGCTCAACGCCCAGGTAGATCTTTATTTTGTCGGCATATTTTGGCTTCAGCTCGCGGATGCACGCCTTGTATTGCTCAGTGCCCTCGCGGGTCATGCCGTAGCTGTCGTCAAACGAGGTGAAAGCGTGGCTGGAGAAGCCTATTTCGGGACAACCCAGCTCTATAGCTTTGAGAACAAGCTGCTCTGGTGTGTCGTTGCCGTGGCAGAAGGTTGTGTGAGTATGATAATTGGATGGTATCATTTTGTCATTTTTTCCTGCTTTACTTTGTGGTCGATAATGTGACGGGAAGCCAGCTCGCGGTGTACGTCCTCAACGGAAATGCCCATTTGCACCATGAGCACCATTGCGTGGTACGCAAGGTCGGCAAGCTCGTAAATCGTTTCGGCTTTGTCGTCTGCCTTACCCGCGATAATGACCTCGGTGCATTCCTCGCCCACTTTTTTAAGTATTTTGTCGATACCCTTCTGGAACAGATACGTGGTGTACGAGCCCTCGGGCAGGTCGGTCTTTCTGCCGACGAGCAGATCGTAAAGACCCTCGAGACTGAACTCATGCAGCTCCTCGCTCTGATAAACGGGGTGGGTGAAGCAGGAGTCGGTGCCTGTGTGGCAGGCGGGGCCGTCCTTTTCAACTACGACTACCAGTGCGTCGTTGTCGCAGTCGGCGGTGATGCTGACTATGTGCTGGTAATTGCCGCTGGTTTCTCCCTTGAGCCACAGCTTCTGTCTTGAACGGCTGAAAAAGCAGGTCAATCCCTTTTCCATAGAGATCTGCAGGCTTTCGCGGTTCATATACGCGACGGTCAGCACCTTTTTGGTGATGGAGTCAACCACGACCGCGGGGATAAGACCGTTTTCGTCGAATTTGAGAGTGTTAATATCTATCATTTTGTTTGCCTTTCTGTTTTTCAGAGTCTGATGATAATGCCGTTATCGCGGAGCTCTTGCTTGAGATCGGGAATAGCGACCTCGCCGAAGTGGAATATTGACGCGGCAAGTCCCGCGTCAATGTCGGGAATGCTTTTGAATAATTTTACAAAGTCATGTGAGCCGCCCGCGCCGCCCGAGGCGATGACGGGTACGTTTACAACGTCGCAGACCGCCTGCAGCATCTCAATATCGAAGCCGCGCTTTACGACGTCGGTGTCGATGGAGTTGACTACCACCTCGCCCGCGCCCGACGATACACAGCGTTTTATCCAGGAGATAGCCTCCATGCCCGTGTCCTCGCGGCCACCCTTGGCGAACACTCGGAACTCACCATCAACGCGCTTGACGTCAACCGACAGCACCACGCATTGGTCGCCGTATTTCTGTGCCGCCTCACGCACAAGATCGGGATTTTTGATAGCGCCCGAATTGACGCTGACCTTGTCCGCTCCGCATTTGAGCACGCGGTCAAAGTCGTCTACGGTGTTGATACCGCCGCCCACCGTCAGCGGAATGAAAATCGTACTTGCCACACGGCGCAGTATGTCGGTGAACAGCTGTCTGCCCTCGGCGGAGGCGGTTATGTCGTAAAAGACCAGCTCGTCGGCGCCGTTGTCCGAATAGTATTTACCCAGCGCCACGGGATCGGAAACGTCGGAAAGTCCTTCGAAATTTACGCCCTTGACCACGCGTCCGTTACGGACGTCGAGGCAGGGAATTATGCGTTTTGTAATCATTTTGCTACCTCCACGGCTACTCTCAGGTCAATGTCGCCCGTGTAATAAGCCTTGCCGATGATGGCACCGTAAAGCTGCATTGCCCGAAGCTCGCGCACGTCATCCATGGAAGAAACGCCACCCGAGGCGGTTATATCCATTGAATATTTCGCGGATAATTCACGGTAAAGCTCAAGGTTTGTGCCGCGCATAGCGCCGTCCTTGGATATGTCGGTGCAGATTATGTTGCGAACGCCGATGCTTTGCATTTTTGCCATAAAGTCGTCAAGCGTTACGCCCGAGTTTTCAAGCCAACCCTTGATGGCAATGCAGCCGTCCTTGACGTCGGCACCCACGGCTATTCTTTCGCCGTATTTTGACACGGCGGCAAGCAAAAAATCGGGGTCGTTGACAGCGGCGGTACCAAGAATGACTCTGCCCACACCTGCGTCAAAATATTTTTCCACCGTCTGCATTGATCTGATGCCGCCGCCGATCTCCACGAAAAGCTTTGTTTCCCGCGCCACCTGCGCGACAATGTCAATGTTGGGTGTTGTGCCGTCCTTGGCACCCTCAAGGTCTACCATGTGTATATGTGTCGCGCCGCAGGCCTCAAAGTCGCGGGCGATCTCGATGGGATTGTGGCTGTAGACGGTCATGTTGTTGTAGTCGCCGCGGTAAAGGCGGACGGCTTTTTTTTCAAAAAGGTCAATTGCGGGTAAAATTATCATTTTGCCACCTCACATTCGCAAAAGGCGCGGAGAATGTTAAGTCCTACCGTGCCGCTTTTTTCGGGGTGGAACTGACAGCCCATTACGTTGCCAAGCTCAACGGCGGCGGTCAATTCCTTGCCGTATTCAGCGGTGGCTATGACGCTGTCGTCGCAGTCGGTGGCAAAATAAGAATGAACGAAATAAACGCAGTCGTTTTGTTTTATATAACGCAAAAGCTTGCTGTCGCGGGTGAAGTGCAGGGCATTCCAGCCGATATGGGGGACCTTAAGCTTTTCGGGAATAAGTCCCTGCATGGGAATGACGCTTCCGCGAAGAAGCCCCAGTCCCTCGTGCTCGCCGTATTCGTAGCTTTTCTCGAACAAAAGCTGCATGCCGAGGCAAATTCCCATTATCTCCTTGCCGCCCGCAACCTGTTGTTTTATAACGGTGTCAAGTCCGCTTTCGCGGAGCAGGCGCGCCGCGTCGGCAAAGGCACCGACACCGGGAAGTATCAGCTTGTCGGCTTTTTTGATGACGTCAACATCCGAGGTCACCACCGCATCAGCACCGATGCTCCTCAGAGAACAGCAAAGCGAGAAAAGATTGCCCACTCCGTAATCAATTACAGCAATCATTACAGTGATCCTTTCGTGGATGGAATATCGTCCGCAAAGGCGGTATCGATGGATACTGCGGTGCGCAGACTACGTGCTACGGATTTAAATGCGCCCTCGATTATGTGGTGCGAGTTTTTACCCGCGAGCTGACGCAGATGCAGAGTTATTCCCGCATCACGCGCAAATGCACGCCAAAATTCTTCGCATAATTCGGTGTCGAAGTCACCAACCTTTTCGGTGGGGATACAAAGCTCATAATAGCTTTCACCACGTCCGGAAATGTCAAGCGCGGACAGTATCAGTGCCTCATCCATGGGAAGCAGGGTGTCTCCGTAGCGGCGAATTCCGCGTTTTTGGTCTATGGCGCGCGCGAATGCCATACCCAGGCAAATGCCGATATCCTCAACCGTGTGATGATAATCAACCTGTACATCGCCGTCGCATGTTACTTCAAGATTAAATCTTGCGTGCTTTGCGAATAGTGTCAACATATGGTCAAGGAATCCGCAGCCTGTGTTTATTTTGGAGCTTCCGCTGCCATCCAACTCGAGTATTACAAAAATATTGGTTTCGGCTGTTTTACGTTTTATTTCTGCACGTCTCATGATCTGTTTTCCTCCAGAATTGCTTTAATGGTATGGATCAGTGACTTCATCTGCTCGGCTGTGCCGATGGTGATGCGGTTGTAGTCCTTGATGCGCGCTTTGGTGAAGTGACGGACAAGTATTCCGCGGGATTTGAGCGCGAGATACAGCGCCTCGCCGTCAATGCGTGAGGACTTGGCAAACACAAAGTTTGCTTTTGAATCAAGCACCTCGAAGCCGAGGAATGTGAGCTGTGCCGTCGTCCACTCACGGTTTTGGATAATGGTATGGCAGTTTTGCATATAGTGTTCGTTCTCGCACATTACGGCAAGTCCCGCGGCGGCGGTCATGCGGTTGACATTGTAGGGATTGGTTGAATATTTGATAGTATTCAGGTCTGCGATAAGGGCGGCATTTGCAATGCCGAAGCCGAGGCGCGCGCCTGCGAGCGAGCGCGACTTTGAAAATGTGCCCGTTACCAGCAGGTTATCATATTTGTTTATAAGCGCGACCGCGCTCTCACCGCCGAAATCGACGTACGCCTCGTCAACGATAACGATATTGTCGGGGTTGCTTGCCACGATGCGCTCAATGTCGGACAGCGGTAGGCAGAGTCCCGTGGGGGCGTTGGGATTGGCGATGACGACGGTTTTGTTTATACCGATATAATCGTCCGCGTCAATGGAAAAATCGTTTTTCAGCGGTATTTCGGTATAGGGAATGTGATTTAGCTGTGCGAAAACGGGATAAAAGCCGTAGGTTATGTCGGCAAAGGCTAAGGGATGCGCGTCGTCGGCGAACGCCATGAACGCGAAATTAAGCACCTCGTCCGAGCCGTTCGTCATAATGACCTGATCGGGTTCAATTCCGTAAACCGAAGCGAATTTTGCGCGAAGCTCCACACATTCGGGGTCGGAATAAAGCTGAAGCTTGCCCGACTCTGCCGCAACCGCCGTCTTTACCGCTTCGGTAGGGGCAAATGGCGACTCATTTGTGTTGAGCTTGATATATTGCATATCTTTAGGCTGTTCGCCCGGAACGTAGGGCGTCAGCGCGCTGTATTTGGGAGAGAAGTATTTACTCATTTTTTGTCCTCAAAGCGGACGGTGGCGCTTTTGGCGTGTGCGTCCAGACCTTCCTTGTTTGCGAAATATGCCACCTTGTCGGCGACAGCCGCTAAGGCGTCGGCGGTGTAATAGGTGAACTGAGATTTCTTGGCGAAATCGTCAACCGACAGCGGAGAAGAGAAGCGAGCCGAGCCGCTGGTGGGCAGCGTGTGGTTAGGGCCTGCAAAGTAGTCGCCCAGCGCCTCGGGGCAGTATTTGCCCATGAAGATAGAGCCTGCGTGCTTGATCTTGTCCAGATAGTCAAAGGGATTGTCAACGCAAAGCTCAAGGTGCTCGGGGGCGATCTCGTTGGCTATGTCGATGGCAAGCATCAGATCGTTTTCGGCGACGATTATCTTGCCGTTGTTGTCAATAGATGCGCGGGCAATGTCGGCGCGGGGAAGCCTGGGAATCTGCACCTCAAGCTGAGCGCTGACCGCCTCGGCAAAGGCACGGCTGTCGGTGACCAGCACAGCACTTGCCATTTTGTCGTGCTCGGCTTGGGAGAGCAGGTCTGCCGCTACGTTGCGCGCATCACAAGTGGCATCTGCAACCACAAGTATCTCGCTGGGGCCTGCGATCATGTCGATGGAAACCTTGCCGAACACCTGCTTTTTGGCTTCTGCCACAAAAGCGTTGCCGGGGCCTACTATTTTGTCCACCTTGGGAACGCTCTCGGTGCCGTACGCAAGTGCCGCAACGGCTCCCGCACCGCCTATCTTGAATATGCGGTCAACACCTGCAATGGACGCCGCCGCTAAAATTACGGGGTTGACCTTGCCGTCGCTCATAGGCGGAGTTACCATGACGATCTCACTGCAGCCCGCTATCTTGGCGGGAATGCTGTCCATAAGCACGGTGGAGGGATATGCCGCCGTACCGCCGGGCACGTAAAGTCCCACCTTTTCAATGGGCATTACCTTCTGACCGATAACCACGCCGTTTTTATCATTTATAATAAAGCTGTTTTTGACCTGACGGGAGTGGAATGCGCGGATATTTTCCGCCGCCTCGCGGAGAATGTCGAGAAATTCGGGGGCTACAAGTGTCAGCGCCTCGTCGATCTCGGACTTTGTGACCTCAAGCGAGGTAAGCTCGGCGCGGTCAAACTTTTTGGCGTAGCCGTAAAGCGCGCTGTCACCCTCTTTTATGACGGTGGCGATT
Organism: Eubacteriales bacterium; assembly: GCA_045586785.1. Taxonomy (GTDB): domain Bacteria; phylum Bacillota; class Clostridia; order Oscillospirales; family CAG-272; genus UMGS1002. The sequence goes on from JAZNBA010000092.1 coordinate 11,291, forward strand.
ATGCCAGCTACAATGCCCTCAACATCGGGGGCTATGTTATCACGGGCGAAGATCTCACTGTTCGGGACTTCGCCGTAGTTAAATATCTTTATCATTTGTTTGCGACCTGCTCTTTCATACTGCGCATGATATTTTCGATCTCTGCGCTCTTGAATTTAAAGCTTGCCTTGTTGGCAATAAGACGGGCGCTGATTGGAAGTATCTCGGTCTTGACCTCAAGATCGTTTTCCTTCAGCGTTGTGCCCGTTTCAACGATATCCACGATAACGTCCGAAAGACCTAAAATAGGTGCTATTTCAATTGAACCGTTGAGCTTGATAATGTCGATCTCACGACCGATGCCCGCGTAATAACGGGCGGCGATATTGGTGAACTTGGTAGCCACGCGCAGCGTGCGCATGCCGTCGTCGTAAAAGCTTTTGGGGGCGGCGACCGCCATGCGGCACTTGCCCATGTCAAGGTCAAGCAGCTCATATACGTTTGGTTCGTATTCAAGCAAAATGTCCTTGCCCGCAACGCCGATGTCTGCCGCGCCGCGCTCAACGTAAATGGAAACGTCCGACGGCTTTACCCAGAAATATCTGACCTGCTTCTCGGTATTTTCAAATATCAGCTTGCGGCTATTTTCTTTGATAGAGGGGCACTCGTAGCCTGCCGCCTCGAACATGGCGTATACCTTTTCGCCAAGTCTGCCCTTGGGGAGTGCGACGTTCAGCATAATGTACCCTCCTTTCTCATATCAATGCATTGCTTGTAGCGCAGCTTCCCGGGGATATTTTTCTGCGCGCTGACGCTGAGTCCTTTGGCTGTCAGCTGTTTTACCTGCGCATTGACGCAGGCAGGGGACACGGTTGCGTCGTATATCAGAAGCACATCCACGTCGTAGCCTTGGGTTGCGGTCTGAAGCTGCTCCAGCATATCAAGATATATCGCAAAGCCGATAGCGCCCGAGCGACGTCCCATTCGCTGCATCATTTTGTCGTACTGACCGCCGGCGAGAATTCCGTCGCAAACGCCGTCGATAAAGCCCTTGAACACGATGCCGTTATAATAGCTCATGTCGTTGACCACGGAAAAGTCAAATATGACGTTATCCGCGAAATCGGTGCCGTCAAGCAGGGAGGACAGCGTCCTCAGCTCCTCCAGCGCCGAGTGTGCGGCATCGGTGGCGCAAATGCTCTCAAGGCTGTTTATGACCTCTCTGCGCGCGCCGTATGTGGTAATCAGCGCGGAAATTCTGGCGGTTGCGCTGTCCGAGAGTCCGTACTCGCCGCAAAGGCGGCAAAGGTCGTGGGCGTTTTTCTCGGCAATATAGCGGATGGCGCTCTTGATGAATGCTCTGTCCTCGCAAGCATCTCCGAGAATTGCGGACACTATGCCCATATGCGATATTTCAAGCACAAACTTGTCGGATATGAGCGAGAGGCTTTGAGCTGCCAGTGAGAGCACCTCATAAATATCGTAAAGGTCGATGTCGCCGATACACTCGACGCCCGACTGCATTATTTCCTTATAGTGATTGGTGTTGTCGGAAACACGGTAGACGTTTTCGTTGTAGTACACCTTTTGCTTGACGCCTGCCTCGTCCTCACCCTGCTTGATGATGGACAGCGTAACGTCGGGCTTGAGCGCCAACAGCTTACCGTTGGTGTCGTTGAAGGTGATTATGCGGTCGCTGACAAGAAAGTCCTTGTTGCGTATATACAGCTCGTATTCCTCGAACTTGCTCATTTTAAAGGGGAGGTAGCCATATTGACGATACAGCGCCCGCAGAGCGAAAACGGCGCGCTCCTCATTTTTTTGAAGCATATCTGTCATGTATCAGTCCTCGTTTGTTCTTTCAAGTACGGTTTTATAGCCGCCCGCGCCATATTCAAGACAACGGCTGACGCGACTTATGGTGGCGGTGCTTGCGCCTGTTTCGCGGCTTATCTGCAAATAGCTTGTGCCTTCACGCAGCATTTTTGCCACGCGCAGACGCTGGGATAAGTCCTTTATTTCTTTTATGGTGCATACGTCCTCAAGGAAGGCGTATGCTTCGTCAACATTTTTTAGCTTCAGTAGTGCATCACACAAAAGGTCGGTATCTTGATTATGCCAGTTGTTCATGATTTACTCCATTTCATAGTTTAACGCGGTGAAGTGATAATATAGTGAATTATAGCACAAGTACGTATATATGTCAATAGGTTTGTAAAATAAAAGGTGGATTGTAACAGATGATTTTTTGGAGGGGAAACCCCCACTTGTGTGTTTCCCCTCTGTCAAGCCTTCGGCTTGCCATTCACCCCTTCGTGGCGCTGCCAACGGCAAGGGGGATTTCGCCCTCTGCGGAGGGCGCCCAACGCTGCGCCGCGTTGGATCGGCGGGCGCTTTTTGAAAAAAGCGCCGCAAAAACTTTCCCAAAAGCTATTTGAATAAAAGCATAATACCGAAAATAAAAAACTCTAACAGGGCTGTTTTTCAGCCCTGTTAGGTATACGTTTTTAAAGCTCGGTAAGCGTTGCCGCCATGACCGCCTTTATTGTGTGCATACGGTTCTCGGCTTCGTCGAATACTACCGACTGTGCGCTCTCAAATACCTCGTCTGTGACTTCCATAGCGTCGATATTGAATTTATCGCCCATTTCACGACCAATAGTTGTGTTTTTGTCGTGGAACGCAGGCAGGCAGTGCATAAAGATTGCGCTCTCGCGTGCCATACTCATCAGCTTTGCGTTGACCTGATAAGGTGACAGCTCGGCAATACGCTCTGCCCAAACCTCAGCAGGCTCACCCATGGATACCCACACGTCGGTATATATAACGTCGGCATTCTTTACGCCCTCGGCTACATCCTCACAGAAGCGCAGTGTTGCGCCTGTGGTCGCGGCAATAGTCTGACATTCGTCAATAAGTGCCTGAGAGGGGAAGTATTTTTTCGGTGCGCAGGCGGTGAAGTTCATGCCCATCTTGGCGCACCCTACCATCAGCGAGTTGCCCATGTTATATCTTGCGTCGCCCATGTATACGAAATTGATGCCCTTCAGCTTGCCCAGCTTTTCCTTGATGGTGAGAAAATCGGCGAGGATCTGGGTGGGGTGGAATTCGTTTGTCAGACCGTTCCAGACGGGGACGGATGCATATTTTGCAAGGTTTTCAACTATCTCCTGACCGTATCCGCGGTACTCGATGCCGTCGTAAATGCCTGCGAGGACCCGGGCGGTGTCGGCGATGCTTTCCTTTTTGCCTATCTGCGAGCCTGTGGGATCGAGATAGGTGGTGCCCATGCCCAGATCGTGCGCCGCAACCTCAAAGCTGCAGCGTGTACGGGTGCTGGTCTTTTCAAATATCAGCGCGATATTTTTGCCCTCGCAAATGCGGTGGGGAATACCCGCCTTCTTTTTTGCCTTGAACTCGGCGGCAAGATCTATAAGATAGGAAATTTCCTCGGTGGAGAAATCAAGCAGCTTGAGAAAGCTTTTTCCTTTGAGATTCATAGTAATAGCTCCTTTTATTAAAGAACTTTGGAGAGAAATGTCTGCAGACGCTCGGTCTTGGGGGAGCCGAATATTTCTTCGGGTGTGCCTTGCTCGGCAATAAGACCGTCGTCAAGGAATATGACTCTGTTGGCGACCTCACGTGCGAAGCCCATTTCGTGGGTTACTACAACCATGGTCATGCCATCGTGCGCCAGCTCCTTCATAACATCAAGCACCTCACCGACCATTTCGGGGTCGAGAGCCGAGGTGGGCTCATCAAACAGCATTACGTCGGGCTCCATGCAAAGCGCGCGGACGATGGCGACACGCTGCTTCTGACCGCCCGAGAGCTGGTTGGGATAAGACTGAGCACGGTCTGCAAGACCGACTCTGGCGAGAAGCGCCATGGCTTTTGCCTCAGCCTCTTCCTTTGGTATCTTTTTGAGCATTGTGGGGGCGAGGGTGAGGTTTTTGAGTATGTTGAGGTGGGGGAACAGGTTGAACTGCTGGAATACCATACCCATTTTCTGACGGTGCAGGTTAAGATCTACTTTGGAGCCTGTCAGATCGACATTTTCGAAGTAGATGCAACCGCCTGTGGGCTGCTCAAGCAGGTTAAGACAGCGCAGGAATGTAGACTTACCCGAGCCCGACGCGCCGATAACGCAGACTACGTCGCCCTTGTATATGTCGATGTCGATACCACGCAGGACGTCCAGCTTACCGAAGCTTTTGCGAAGCCCCAGTGTTTTTATGATTACTTCTTTATTTTCCATCACTCTTGCGCAGGCTCCTTTCGAGAATTGCGAGAAGCTTGGTCATAATTATTACGACCACAAGGTATATAAGCGCGAGAACAAAATATGAGTTTACCGCGTCAAATGTGGTGTTTCTTATATTAACGGCAGCTCTTGTAACATCGGATACTGCTATGTATCCCGCAACCGAGGTTTCTTTGAGAAGTGCAATGCATTCGTTACCGATAGCGGGGAGGATATTTTTGATAGCCTGAGGGAAGATTATCTTCCACATTGCCTGGCTTTTGGACATACCGAGGCTTCTTGCGGCTTCCATCTGTCCTCTGTCAACAGCATTTATACCGCTTCGGATAAGCTCAGCCATATATGCGCCCGAGTTGATACCGAACGCGATGATGCCGACTGTGATACCGTCGGAGGCACGGAGAATGAGGTAATAGAAGATGAGAAGGAGAACGGTAACGGGGATACCTCTGATGGAGGTCGTGTATATATCACAGATGATCTCAAGAGGACGGAGAGGCGGGAAGCCTTCGGAAAAATATTTTATAACGGCAACAACGGTACCGAGAACAACGCCGATGAGAAGAGCGCCGAGGGTGATGACGAGCGTATTTCCAAGACCTTCAATAAGCCAGG
>JAZNBA010000093.1:0-25131 GCA_045586785.1 Eubacteriales bacterium
GAGCAGGAATATTTTCTGGTCGACAAGGAGATGTATCACCGCCGCCGCGATCTCTTTTTTGCTGGCAGAACGCTGTTTGGCGCCAATGCGCCGAAGGGTCAGGAGCTGGAGGATCACTACTTCGGCTCGATAAAGCCCCGCGTGGCTGCCTTTATGCAGGAGCTGGATGAGGAGCTTTGGAAACTCGGCATCACCTCCAAGACCAAGCACAATGAGGCCGCCCCTGCTCAGCATGAGCTGGCCCCCGTATACGCCACGGCCAATCTCGCTGTTGACCATAATCTGTTGATGATGGAGCAGATGAAGAAGATCGCCGAGCGCCACGGTATGGTATGTTTGCTGCACGAGAAGCCCTTCCAGGGTGTCAACGGCTCCGGTAAGCACGATAACTGGGCGCTGTCGACCGACACGGGCAAAAATCTGTTAAATCCCGGCAAGACACCTGCCGATAATCCCCTCTTTTTGCTGATCCTTGCCGGTGTGATTCAGGCGGTGGACGAATATCAGGATCTTCTTCGTCTTTCGGTGGCCACACCCGGAAACGATCACCGTCTGGGCGCTCATGAGGCACCTCCCGCCATCGTATCGATGTTCATCGGTGAGGAGCTGGAGGCTGTTCTTGACGCCATTGCCTCGGGTGAGCACTATACCGGCAAGCGGGCGGGTAAGATGAATCTCGGTATTTCTTCCCTGCCTACCTTCCGCAAGGATACCACCGACCGCAACCGTACCTCCCCCTTCGCCTTTACCGGCAATAAGTTTGAATTCCGTATGCCCGGCTCCTCGGCCAATATCGCTCTGCCCAACATTGTGCTCAATACCGCGGTGGCAGAGATTTTCCGCCGCTTTGCCGACAGGCTGGAAAAGGTCAAGCCGAAGGAATTTTCCAATGAGGTCAACGAGTTGATCCGCGAGACCTTTCTTGCACACCGCCGCATTCTCTTCAGCGGCAACGGATATTCCCGTGAGTGGGAGGAGGAAGCGGCTCGCCGCGGTCTTTCCAATATCCGCAAGGCAGTCGATGCCTTCCCCGCCTTCCTGACCGAGCAGAGCGTGGAGCTCTTTACCCGCCATGCCGTGATGAGTGAAGCGGAGCTTTCCTCCCGCGTGGAGATCATGTATGAGAATTATTCCAAGGTGACCAATATCGAGGCGCTGACCATGATCGAAATGGCAAGCCGCGATATCATTCCCGCCGTCAACGCCTATATCGGCAAGGTTGCGGGAACGGCCAAGGTCAAGCGCGAGGTTTGCCCCGCAATCTCCTGCATGGTCGAGGAGGAGATCATCGAAAAGCTTTCCGGGCTCAACGCGCAGGCATACAAGGCTTTGGGTAAGCTCAAGGAGGCGGAGGCCGAAGCGAGCAATGTTGCCCCCATGGGCGCCGCCGCGCTTGCCGGACATTATCTGCATCGCGTTGTCCCCTGCATGGAGGAACTGAGAGAATATGTCGATGCCATGGAGCAAATGACAGATTCCCGCGAATGGCCCATGCCCACCTACGGAGACTTGATGTTCCGTGTGTAATCATTCCGAGATATACGGCGCGCAAGGAAGCGGCCCGATGGGTCCTTCCTTGCGCGTTCGTCGGGTAAAAATATTTTCAAATGAAAGAGGATACACGTATACTGCATGAATCTGACACTTCGCCGTCCGCATCACCATCATCATCATCATGAGCATCATTTGTGGAACACCCTTGTACACAAGCTGCTGGCATTTGTCCGTGCCAACACCGTTTTCTGCATCGCGCTGGTTCTGGCCGCCGCTACCTCTTGTGTGATCGTTCCCGATGCACAGTATCTGGAGTATCCGGACCTCAAGACCCTGACCTGCCTCTTCTGCACGCTTGCCGTCATCTGCGCCTTGAGAAATATCAAATTTTTCACCATTCTTGCCCGCCGCATCGTCATGCTGACGGGAAACGCCCGTGCCGCCGTGCTGGCGCTGGTCTACATCACCTTCATCGGCTCGATGCTGATCGCCAATGATATGGCGCTTCTGACCTTTTTGCCCCTCGGATATTTTGTTCTTTCCACAACGGGAAAGGAAAAATACATGGCATTCACCTTTGTCATGCAGAACATTGCCGCTAATCTCGGCGGTATGCTGACTCCCTTCGGCAATCCTCAGAATCTTTATCTGTTCTCTCATTTTGATATTCCCACAGGGGAATTCATGGGGATCATGGCCATTCCCTTCGGCGTTTCGGTCATTCTGATCACGCTGTGCTGTCTGATCTTTGTCCGTCGCGAGGAGCTGACGCTGGAGGAGAAAACGGAGATGAAATTACCCCTTTGGCGCACCGTTTTTTATCTCGCTTTGTTTGCCTTCTCCATTCTGATCGTTTTCCGTACCGTTCCCTACTGGACGGGATTGATCATCATCCCCGCATGCCTGCTTTTGGCCGATCGCGACGCGCTCAAAAAGGTAGATTATCCCCTGCTGCTCACCTTCGTGTGCTTCTTCATCTTTGCGGGAAACATGTCAAGAATGGAAGCAGTCAGTCAGCTGCTGTCGGGCTTGCTTGAGAAAAACACGCTTATCGTATCGGCACTTTCCTGTCAGATCATAAGCAACGTTCCATCGGCAATACTGCTGTCACAGTTCACCTCCAACTATCCCGAATTGCTGGTCGGTGTCAATATCGGCGGCGCGGGTACACTTATTGCCTCACTCGCCAGTCTGATCACATTCCGAGAATATACCGCTCATCAGCCTGACAAAACCAGTAAATATGTGATGCTGTTTTCGGCATTTAACTTTGGATTCCTTATAATACTCGCAATAGTTTCCGTGCTGTTTCTACAGGTCTTTCCCCTGCCCTTTCTTAATTGACATATAAAGGGGTTGCGCAATAACAGCATCAGAATAAAACAGTCAAACATAAAAAGGATGGAGAGATTTGAACTCTCTATCCTTTTTTGATATACACTAAACTTGGCTATTCAACATCGATCCCCGCGCGCTTTGCCTGCTCTTGCTGATGCTTACGCGGTATCGTGTATATTTTGCCGTCCTTGCGAAATTTTGCGCCCGTCTGGTGAAAGTTAAACGCCACGCCCGCATTTGCGCAAGTGTCGCGTAGGCAGAGCACCCAATCGTAATCGCATACACGTGCGTCAGGCCCCGATTCACCGCCCGCCGAGACGCTTTGTATGCGTTCATCAAGATAGGGCGTCAAGTCAATTTTCTCCAGTAACGGTTCGCATATGACCACTCGGTGCTTTATCGGAAGTGACAAAAATATAGGCATCCTTTCATCCGCACGCCGCTGGTTTTCGCAGGTACAGCCGATGGTCACGTGAGAATAATCCGAGCCGTCGCCCCAATTCTCAGGCAAGCACTCGGCAATACGCTCCGTGCGCTTGGTAAACATAATAAATTTAAGGTCACGGCGCTCAGCGATCATGCGCCATGCTTCTCCTCGCCACGCATCAGCCCGGTCAAGAAAAAAGTCGGAGGAAAAGCAGGTATATACCGTCTCTCCCGACTTTATCTTGTATCCCCCGCGACTCTTTTGCACGGGGTATGTAAACGTGGAATTGAGCCTGACCTGGCGGCTGTCGCGCTCGCTCACCTTATCTATCCGATAAACGTAACAATGCTCGCAACCCTCGCTGTATTTTTCACATCCGTGCCACGGATTCCACAAAACGCTCATATGCGTTGTTATTCGGTTTTCTGCTTCAGCTCGTTAAGCTCCGCAAGGAAAGTGTCAAGGTCCTTGAACTCACGGTATACCGAGGCAAAGCGCACGTAAGCTACCTCATCGTGAGCCTTGAGCTTATTCATTACCATCTCACCGATCTCGCGGGATGGAACCTCAAGACGCAAGGAGTTCTGCAGCTCGGTCTCGATTTCGGTCACTACCTCATCGGCATTGACCGGACGCTTCTGGCAAGCCTTGATAACACCGCCCAACAATTTGTTGCGGTCAAACAGCTCCTTGGAGCCATCTTTTTTCACAACGACTATCTGCACCGATTCGACCACCTCAAATGTCGTAAAGCGCTTCTGACAAACAAGGCACTCGCGTCTTCTTCTGATACTGCTGCCATCTGAAACGGGGCGCGAATCGATAACCTTACTGTCGGGATATCCACATGCAGGACATTTCATAATACACTCTATATCCGCAATAAGTGCGGAATTCCTTTCGAATTCTCTTAGAAGTATTTTTCTTCCTTATTATATAATAACACAATATCTGCGGTTTGTAAAGTATATTTTTTACAAAATAATACAATATTTTGATTTACACACCATCAACCACTCTGCTCTCGCGGTCTTCGATCAGCTCGTCGACTATATATCGCATACTGCAAGGAGTGACACGTCCGCGCAAAAGCGCGAAAAACAAGCGGTCTGCCTCTGCTCTGTCGCAAAAAACGTAGCATCCCACAGCCTCTTTACCGTAGGCACAGCGCAGATAATATAAAATTCTGCCCTCATATCTTACTCCATACAGCTCGTACACAGCCTTTTGGTCAATAATACGGGCATAACCTTTGTGCAATAAGCTTTTGTCCGCGGCATACGCCGCCTTCATCTCTCCGGTACAAAACCTCAAAGTGTTCAACATGATACTCTCCTTAAAATGACTTTCTTAAGTTATATATAATATATATTAAACATATATTAGCACGTTTTGCCATATTTTTACTTTACGACAAAATCACTGCTTTTTAGCGCGTTTAATACATAATATTGTAGATTTGGATTTTTATGTATGAGATTATGTAGCTTTTCCATGTCGAAAATGCTCGAAAATACTGCCACAAAGGCATTATTTAGGTAATTAAAAAAGTTAAAACAAATATTTTAATTATTTAAACGTAAAACGCCAAAAATTCAACTCATATTAGAAAAATTCTCCCCAAACAAGTTATTGTTTTTACGGGCGATTATGCTATAATAATATCAGGATAAGCGCTGATCCAAAACAATTTGGAGGTACTAACCATGATAAAGCTTGGAGAGAAAATCAAATCTCTAAGAAAGCAAAAAAACATATCCCAAGAGGTTTTCGCCAACTACCTCGGAGTATCGTTTCAAGCCGTTTCAAAATGGGAAAACGGTAACACAATGCCCGACGTGACAATGATCCCTGCTATCGCATCCTTTTTCAGCGTTTCTACAGACGAGCTTTTTGATTTTAATCTGTTTGAAACAGAAAAGCAGGTTGATGCTATCTGCGATGAAGCATACAAATATCGCTTTACCGATGCCGCAAAATCGGAGCGTATTTTACGCGATGGATTGCAGAGATTCCCCGGAAATGACATTATATTGAACAACTTGCTTTATACGTTGGATTATCAAACGAGAGCAGATGAGGTAATCACTCTTTGTAAGTCGCTTATTGAATCGACTAAGGATGATTCGGTTAAATATGATGCCTGCCGCATTCTTGCGTCGTGCTACAAGGAAAACGGTCAAACCGATTTAATTAAGCCCACTCTCGAAATAATACCTGAGATCTATTTTTCTAAATTAGAGCTTATGGCATCGCTTTTGGACGGCGAAGACAGCTATGAAGCAGCCCAAAAGCATAAAAATATTGTTGCCGATGAATTAATTGATATGCTCATCATTATAGGCAAGCACTTAAAGAAAAATGGTGAGGTTGAAAAAGCCAATTCTCAATTCAGAATCGCACAAAAGATAATCGACGCTTTCGCAGAGGATTTCCTTGAAACCAAATGGTTCAGAGCAACGATATACGAATACACAAGTGAACAGCGAAAAGAAATAGAAAAAATGCTCAGCGAAATATAACAAAAGCCTTCCCCGGTGGGGGAAGGTGGCACGCGAAGCGTGACGGATGAGGTGCTTCTATGCTCAAACTTACTCCTCATCCACCGCTAACGCGGTCCCCCTTCTCCCACAGGAGAAGGCTTTTGTTTTTTGCCAATGCGCTTGTATTATTAATGTTAAAACTCCCCCAAAATATGCCGCAGGCGTATTTCGGGCTCGTCGGCGCGCAGTTTATCAACTGCATACGAATGCCGCAGTAGCTCGCCCGGTACGTAGTCGTCATATTTATCGAACACGGGCAACTCACCCGACGCCACCAGCGACTCGCAGTCAATACCCTCGCGCTCTGCCTTGTCAGTGAGAAAACGAATAAACTCATAATCGTCTCCCCGCTCCATTCTGAACGTCATATAGTAGCAACCCTCAAATTCCAAGCCCGACAGCTTGAAATCCTTTGAGTTTTGCGCGATATATTTACGAAGTGTGCGGAAAGATCTTGTGCCCAACCACGGGAACAGACACCAGGAATAGCCGCCCAGATGCACCAGCGAGTGTTCCAGCATACCCGTATTACGCGCCAGATGACGCGCCACCTCAAGGCGGTGGGCGGCATTGGGTTTAAGGTAAGGATAAATTGTATCCTCTGCAAGCACACGGTGCATACGCTCAAGTATTTTGGTGTGTATTTCGCCGTAATCGCCGGGCCATGACACCTCCATCTTGCCCTCAACACTCTTAACGTATATAAGCTTGCGCTTGATATCCAGCTCCTCCACCTCCCAAACGCGCCCCGCAAGCGCAAAGCGGTCGCCAACGGGCGGCGGTGTAGTTATAGTGCCTATTTCATCAGAGCCGCAACGAACGGTGTAATCCTCACTGTCCTTAAATACAGCGTAGAACTTAAATGAACGAAGCAATCTCTCACCCGCAAGACCTACGATAAGTCCCTTTTCGTCCGTCATTTCGATAAATCCTTGCTCTAACATTGACAGTATAAGCACCTTATAGTCCTCTTTTGTCACGTGTTCAAAAGGCGGGAGCGAGAGCACGCGGTCGGCAAGACGGCGCGGTGTAAGCTCGCCCGACGACGCCAGCACACTGAGCGTTTGATGAAACAGCAGACTGAAGGGCAGCTTGCGCGTTGAAGGCGGCTCTATAAAGCGCTCCTCAATATAAAGCTGAACTATGGCAATAGCGCGCAAAAGTCCCCATGGGATGAGCTGGGGCAGCGGCGTGTTGGGCAGCGGCTCCTCCTCGCGAAACACCATCATCATCTCGGGCGGCTGTCCCCGTCTGCCCGAACGCCCGAGACGCTGAAGAAAGCTGGATACGGAGTTGGGCGCGTCGTTCTGCAGCACGCGCTCCAGTCTGCCTATATCAATTCCAAGCTCCATAGTAACTGTTGCGCAGGTGACGGCAAGCGCGTCCTCATCCTTCATTTTCAGCTCGGCTTCCTCGCGAATGGATGCCGAAAGATTGCCGTGATGTATCAGAAAAACGTCAGGGTCTCCCCTTTTTTCGGCTATCTGGCGAAAAGTTGCGCACAGATATTCTGTTTCCTCACGTGAGTTGGAAAAAACCAACGATTTGCGATCCTTAACACAATCATACATATATTCATAGCCTGCGTCAAGCTCAGCAACGTACTGCTCGCCATCGGGCTGTGCGGAGGTCTGATCTTCGTTTTGATTCTGAATGTAGAAATGCTCAAGTCCCAGACGCCAACGCAGCTTTTCTCGAGGCGGCATGGGTGCGTCAGTCTCTCTGCCCGTGCCTGCTGACAGCCACTGCGCCGCCACGGACGGATCTCCAACAGTAGCGGAAAGTCCTATGCGGCGCGGCACATGGCCTATCAGCCGCTGTATTCTTGAAAGCTGACACAGTATCTGATTACCTCTGTCAGTTCCCGTCAGCGTGTGTATCTCGTCGATAATAACATAACGCAGATCGCAAAAAAGGCGGACAATGTCATTGGATCTGTTTATGAGCATAGACTCCAAGGATTCAGGCGTAATTTGCAAAATTCCTTTTGGATCTTCAAGCAATTTCTTTTTATGTGATGCCGCAACGTCGCCGTGCCAATGGGTTACGGCAATGCCGCTTCTGTCAAGCAGTTCGTCAAGACGTGAAAATTGGTCGTTTATAAGGCTTTTAAGCGGCGCGATATAAAGCACCGCCACGCTTTGTGAGGGCGACTCATAAAGCTCTGTCAGCACAGGAAAGAACGCCGCCTCGGTCTTTCCGCTGGCAGTTGATGATGTCAGCAACAGATCGTGATCCGTCTCAAACAAAGTATGCGCCGCCGCCATCTGCACGTCCCGCAGACTTTCCCAGGAATGTGCGTATATAAACTCTTGAATAAAGTCGGGAAAACGTTCAAATATTTTATCCGCTTCGGTCATAAATACGCTCCTTTATATCAAAAATCAATGTCCTCGGGATCAAATTTTGCCGCAAGCTGATTTTTCGGCTTGACTTCATCGGGTGCTGCCGCCGCGGGCTCGTCATCGTCATTTACAGTCTTCAGCGTGACCGCACTGCCCACAATGTCCGAGAAGCTTGCAGTGGGGTTCTGCATCAGAATATTGAGCACCGTCATATAGTCGCGCAGCATCTCACGAGGAGTTATCATGGAATTTGCTCCCGCGCGGTCAAGACAAATTCTGAGGAACGCCACCATTTCCTCGTCTGTAATGCGGGGAGTCCAGTTATAGTTCTGCGCGTATAGACGGGTTATGCGCGTAATGAGAGCCAAAAGCTCGTCGTCGGTCAGACGGCGCAGACGGATAACCGGACCGATAAGGTTTTTATATCCTTCAAGGGCAAATCGGCTGTCACACAGACGACTGCGAAGCGCCTCATAACCAAATAAGCCGCGGCGGGTGTCCTCAAGAAACTGCGGCGTACCGCCCAGAATTATTTCAAGTCCGGGCGCTCTGCCCTGCAGCGTGTCGTTGAACATTGAAAGTATTTTTTCATAATTGTTCTCGCGGCTGACTCGGTGAGTTATTTTATAAAGATTTACACACTCGTCAATAAAAACAACAAGCCCGCGGTAACCCATTTTGCGCACCAACGACGCCCACAGCTTGATAAAGTCATACCAGTTATCGTCATCGATAATTACCGACACCGAAAAGCCAAGCGTTTGCTTTGCCTCGGTCTTTGTGGAATATTCGCCGCGAAGCCAACGCAGGCAAGCGCTCTTAAGCAGCTCATCCCCCTCGGAATACGCACGATAATATTCAGTTATAACGCGTGAGAAGTCAAAGCCGCCTACAAGGAACTCCATCTCGCGCAGCTCATCCGATATCTTTTTAAGCAAATGGTGTGAAAATGCGCTGTCTGTCGCGTCAACGCCTACACCCATAAGCTGATTCTGCAATACGCTTATCCAGCGAGCAATGATCTTGGGCAACGCGCCGCCATCGGGAGATGACTTGGACGCAAGGTTTTTTATCAGCTCACGATAGGTAGCAACGCCGCTGCCACCCGTGCCATAGAGTCTGCGCTCGGGAGAAAGATCCGCGTCCGCGGTTATAAAATCACGCTCAAGCGCATAACCGCGTATAAGCTGCATAAGAAAGCTTTTTCCGCTTCCGTAGCGCCCTATGAGAAAGCGCATTGCGCCGCCGCCTTCGTTGACCGCCTCAAGATCCGCCAAAAGCGCAGCTATCTCGTCACGTCTGCCGATGGCTATATACGGCGCCCCCGCGCGCGGAACTACTCCTGCCGACACCGACGCCAAAAGCGAGCTCAATATTCTTTTCGGCACCTGAGGGGTGGTGTTATTTTCAATCATGGAAAATTTCCTTTCTGTAATCCTCAATAATTACATATCCTCCGTCGCCCTCTTCGAGTATCACATCTCCAAAGTTTTCGACAGATATTTCGTTGATTTTATCTATTATGAGATCTATCATTTGACCGTGAGCCGCCGCATATTTGCGCTGACCCTCAAAATCGCAAGCATCCGCAAGACGCAGAAATTCCATATATTCAGAGAGCGCCTCGACAAGAGAGACCCTCGCGTCAGCCGTGTAATAAGTTTCAACAGCGGATGCGATCACAGGCTCCGCAACAATAGCGGGAATCGGCTGAGATGCTTGTACTGTCGGCTCAGCCTCACCCTCAAATGCCGCCGTTAAGCGCTCGGTGGTCTCCCAAGAGGTCTGTTCTATCATAGCGGCAAGCTCGGGCGACAGTTGTGTTTTTGGCGCGTCGTAAAGGCGCTCATACTCGGCTTGCTCCGCTTCTTTTTTGCTTGCAGGTAATACCGACGCAAAATATTTATCTATACACGCACGCACGGGCGCTGTCAGTGAATGAACTGTCAGGCGCGACTTTATACCTATAACTGCGCGCACCTTATTCTCGGAATATTTAATAGCATCCGTAATCATAAACCTCAAATCGTACGAGCGCAACAAAGAAACATATTCAATTTCCAGTTTTTTGCGTATTGCAAACGAGCAAAGCGCGCCCGAAAAAGCATCGCGCATCACGCGGCAGGTTTCTGTTTTAAAAAGCTTATCGTCTTGGACTTGCGAATTCAGATACTCAAACAGCGCATTCAAAGCTCCCGGAATGTACTCATCATATAGCGAAGCCGTGTCTTTTTTGTAAAATTTGCTGTCTTTATAGTTATAATTTGAGCAAAATGTGAGCATCACAGCTCCCGCAAGACCTTTCTTGTTGCCATATAGTCCGCCGACATAAAATTCCTTCATTGAGCAGGACGCCAGCGCACCGCTCATGCGGTGTACAAACTCATCATCCGGCGGAGGAAGCTGATGTATAAGGCAGAAATCACATATCCACTCGCCGAGCAGTCTGTCAAGCCGAGGATACAACGGTCGGTATTCACGCCACAAATTTAAAAGCTGGCGCTGTCCCCACACCGGATTTTTATGACCGTCCGTGTTTATTATTTCGTAGATATAAAGCAGGATGTAGCTGAAATCGGTAGGCATATACGTACCCTGCCAAACGCATTCGCGCCACCACAGATACCAGTTAAGCTGCGGCTTTGTAAGCTGTGAAAACTGAGGAACATACGAAAAGAACTCTACTCTGTCGCATTTATTTCCCTTAAGACCGCCTATTTTATTGGCATGGTCAAAAAACTGCTCGTAATAGTTATACTGACCACTTTTTTTGAATATTTTCACCCTGTGTATCATAACATGATCGGGTACATATTCAAGCTCCGGTTCGGACGGCTTGACTTCGCGTTCAAATTGAGAAAATGACCGCTCCGCACGCTCAGACATTCGCACGGCATCAGGCTTCAATGTAATTTTATTTGAAGCATTCGCACCAAAAGTTGAATCGTCAGAGCATATTTCCACCGTCTCAACCGACTCAGGGCGGCGTATCCCCTGCCCACGGCGCGGCTTTGGCGTCAATGCCGATATATCCCAAAATCGGTCAAGCTCTTGCTGTGACGGACTGTTTTTTTGATCATTCTGCATTTGTCGACACGCTCCCATCTCAGTTCTCTGTAAATATCAATTATATCACACATATCCGCTCATGTCAATCATTCTTCATTTTTATGACCAAAATTTTAAGTTGAAAAATTTATCATCGCAAAAAATTGCATTCAGAAGCCGTCGCGTTATTGACATTAACTTTTTAATCTGTTATAATAATATGAATATTATTATTTCGGAGGAGCGACATGGCAGAATATTTTACAAATATAGTCGGCAATGACGCTCTGCGCCGTCGTCTCGGCGAGGATGTTCTGGCATCCCGACTGTCTCACGCCTATATTATTGAGGGGCGCGAAGGCAGCGGTCGCCGCACACTGGCGCTCAATATTGCGGCGGCATTGTCCTGCCGTAACCGCTATGGCGACAAATTCCCCTGCCTTGAATGTGACGCCTGCCAAAAGATCCTCGGCGCCAAAACGCCCGATATAATAAATATCACTCCCGAACCGGACCATGTGGGCATCGGCGTGGAAGCTTCGCGCTTCATTCGTAACGACTCAATGGTGGTTCCCAACGACTTTGAGCACAAAATATATATAATATACCCGGCAGACGCCATGACAGAGCAAGCACAAAACGCACTGCTCCTCACGCTGGAGGAGCCCCACAGCTACGCCGTATTTTTTCTGATATGCGAATCTGCCTCGGCAATGCTTGAGACCGTGCGCAGCCGCGCGCCCATAATCAGAACCGAGCCCGTACCCGACGATATTTTATCGGAATATGTCAAAAGCCGAGACAGCCGTGCTTCCGCTCTCGCCGCATCCCCCGAGCAGTATTCGGTATTTCTGCAAGAAGCCGACGGATGTATTGGTAAGGCGCTAATGATGCTTGATCCCGAAAAGCAGGCTTCAAGCGAGCAACGCCACGCCATCGCTCAAAAAGCGCTCAAAGCAATGATACGCTCTGTTCCCGAGCAAACACGAATTGAGCTTATGGCAGAATTTCCGCTTAAAAAACGCGATGAAACTATTGCAATATTAGCGGATATATCTATTGCCGTAAGAGATCTTATATTATTAAAAAAATCCGAGACAGCACCTCTGTGTTTTTTCACAGAACGTGAGCAGGCAATCGACCTGTCATATCAATTTACAACAGCCGCGCTTTTTGCGCTGCATCAACGAATAAACAAAGCTATCGATTCGCTGTATCGCAACGCAAACGTCAAGCTTACATTAACCGCGCTTATTCACTGACACAGAAATGTCTCAAAGCAAGAAAGGATCCAAAATAGATGCAAGATAATAAACAAGATAACAAGCAAAATAATAAACCCGCAAATGGTAACAGCCGCAACGGGCGACACAATAATAAGCACAATCATCACCGCCGTCCCCGTCCCAAAGATCCATCAAAGGCAGACGGCAATACCGTAGTTGAAACACTTACTCCCCCAACCGATTCCGCATCAAGCATCGCGGAAACAGCAAACGCCGACAATTTCAAACCGCGCCATAATCACCAAAACGGCAAGCAAGGTCATAAAAACAATCGGCACAAGCAACATCAGAATCACAACGAACGCAAAACTCAACAAACAGCCGAGCCCGAACCAAGCGCCGACAACGCATCACAAGCGCAAACTTCCGCTACGCCTTCATCTCGTTCCGCTCGTTCTGTGACGCGTCCTTCCGCATCCAACGACGCTCCTCCGGAAGTTATTTTTATTGACGAGCCCAATATAAACGAAGCTCCCTCAAAGGATCTCGGAGTAAAAATAGGAGACCCCGATTTCTCCGCATTTGATTTTGACGCTCCCAACACCGACACATCCCATATCGACGACGCCGAGAATGGCATTGAGGTCGTTGGTGTTCGTTTCCGCAAATCGGGCAAGGTGTATTACTTCTCTCCCGAAGGCGCAAGCCTGACTCGCGGAATGCACGTCATAGTTGAAACCGCGCGCGGTCCCGAATACGGCGAGGTATGGATGGCTAACAAGGTAGTAGCCGAAAAAAATATAGTCCAGCCCCTGCGTCCCGTAATACGCGTCACGACACCCGAGGATGATGAGCATAATACAAGCAACCGCCAGCGTGAAAAGGAAGCGTTCGGCATTTGCCGCGAGAAGATAGCCAAGCACGGTCTTGACATGAAATTGGTAGAGGCTCAATATACTTTTGATAACTCCAAGCTTTTGTTCTACTTCACCTCCGCGGGGCGCGTTGACTTCCGCGAGCTGGTAAAGGACTTGGCATCTGTATTCCGCACACGTATCGAGCTTCGGCAGATAGGTATTCGCGATGAATCAAAGCTGCTTGGCGGTCTTGGTGCCTGCGGCAGACCGCTGTGCTGCGCAAGCTTTCTTTCTGACTTTGTTCAAGTATCCATCAAAATGGCCAAGGAGCAGAACCTTTCGCTCAATTCAAATAAAATTTCGGGCACCTGCGGCAGACTCATGTGCTGTCTGCGTTATGAAAACAGCACGTATGAAGAAGAAATTCGCAAAACACCGCCTGTTGAATCAGTCGTAAAAACACCCGACGGCAACGGTGTTGTCACCGAGATAAGCCCGCTTTCGGGCATGATAAAGGTACGTATCAGCGACAAGCAGGATACCACCGTCATCAAGGCGTTCCACCGCGACGACGTGACAGTCATTTCCCGTCCCCGCCCCACCGAAACCGAAACCGAGACAGACAGCGAAAACTAATTGTTAAATTTCATTTAAATTTATTAAATATCCGTTGCAAAATGCGACGGTATATGATATAATATCACTGTAAAATCTATTGGAGGTAACTGAAATGGCTTACAAGATCAATGTTGACGAGTGCATCGGCTGCGGCGCGTGTGCAGATTCCTGCCCCGTTGAGGCTATCACCGAGCAGGATGGCAAGTACGTTATCGACGCTGACAAGTGCATCGATTGCGGTTCCTGCGCTGACGATTGCCCCGTAGGAGCTCCCAAGGCTGAGTAAGTCGGATACATAAACCCGACAACTCCAGGGGTGACACAAACGTGTCACCCCTTATTTATTTTTATTAAAAGCCGCATCGCGGCGGAACGGAAATAATATGACGGACTTTCCCCCTCTCGCCCCCGACGAACGACTGGACGAGGTAAATGAGAGCTTACGTATAATTCAAAAAAAGAACGGTTTAACATTCGGCACGGATGCCTATATGTTAGCCGCCTTTATGCGTCCCGAGAAGCGGGCACACGCCGCTGAGCTTGGCTCGGGAACGGGCATTATAAGTCTTTTGTGTGCCGCGAGAACGCGGTTTGCCCACATTGACGCCTACGAGATCCAGCCCGAGTTTTCGGAGCTTGGAGCAAGAAATATCACCCTCAACGGCATGGATGCACTGATAACCCAGCACAGCGGCGACATCCGCATCATCCCCTCGGACAAAAACGGCACGTACGACATAGTTTTTTCGAACCCTCCATATATGAAAAGCGGTCACGGCGAGCGTTGCGCCCATGATATAAAGACCATAGCACGCCATGAGGAAGCGGGCGGCATTGAGGATTTCTGTGCCACAGCGGCGCGCCTGCTGAAATATGGCGGCAAGTTTTACTGCGTCTTCCGCCCCGACCGTCTTATTGACTTAGTGGCGGCAATGCGCGCCCATAAGCTGGAGCCCAAGCGCATGACGT
Organism: Eubacteriales bacterium; assembly: GCA_045586785.1. Classification (GTDB taxonomy): domain Bacteria; phylum Bacillota; class Clostridia; order Oscillospirales; family CAG-272; genus UMGS1002. The sequence goes on from JAZNBA010000093.1 coordinate 14,866, forward strand.
TTATTCAATCGGATGCCTGCGCCGCGCCCTCTATAGTATTAATTGAAGCAAAGCTGGGCGCGTCCTCATCGCTCAAACTGACGCCTCCGCTTATCATTTACCGCGATCCGCCCTCCGTCACGCCCCGCGTGATGACAAAACAAGCCGAGGCGGTCTACGCGGAGTGTAAGCTATATTAAAAGTTGTTCCAAAAATATTTTCAAAATTTTTTCATTCTTACCCAACCTTTTCTCCCCCATCCGTGTCTTAAAGACAAGCGCCCAAAAAACGAAAATTTTCGTATCACAAAAAAGGAGAATGCATAATGCAAGATCACAATCAAAAAGATGAAACGCTTGTAATGCTGACGCTGGCAGGCGACCAGACCGCATTTGAACGGCTGGTAGTCAAATACCAGAGCGCAGTCATTTCCGCGGCGGCAACCGTCACCCACAGCCGATTTATGGCTGAGGACGCTGCACAGGATGCGTTTGTCACGGCATGGATGAAGCTCAACACTCTGCATGAGCCGTCAAAGTTCGGCGCGTGGGTGTGCAGGATCGCAAAAAACTGTGCGCTGAACACAGTAACACGCATGCGCGACTTTATGCCGCTTGACACGGTGGATAACCTAAGCTGCACCGCCGATCAAAGTGAAAACCCTGCCGAACTTTATGCCCTCTCCGAAGACGAAAAGGAGCTGCGCCGAAGCATCGGCAAGCTGCCTGACAAGGTAAAGACTATCATTCAGCTTCATTATTTTGAGGGGCTGAGCATTGTTGATATCGCCGAGCGCATGAAGGTCTCGGTGGGTACGGTCAAATGGCAGCTTCACGACGGCAGAAAACGCATAAGAAAGGAGCTTTGTGCTATGAATGAAAAATGGAACGACACACTTGTAGAAAAGGTTATGAAAAAGGTTGAGGAGCTTAAGCTCTGGCAACTGAGAAACAACAAGGACGGCTTTGAGGTCATCTACCGCGATGTGCTGGCAGAGATTGAGGACCTGCCCGAGTCTAGCAACAAATACCACGCCATGGCTGACGTGCTTATGCGCGGCTGGTGGTGGCTGCCCGGTGACAAAAACGATGCCCTGTTCGCACGCATAAAAGAAGCGGCGGAGCTGGGCAAAAACGAAGAGGTAATGGAGTTTATCATTGCCCGTGAGGACGCACAGGTTTACAATGACGCCAAAGCAAACTTCGTCCGTGACAAACAGATACCCTATCTTGAACAAAAAGGTTTTATCAAAGTGCTGGCGCGTGAATATTTCTGGCTGGGAGTATACTTGTTCCAGCGCAAAAAGGCAGACGAGGCTAACGCGGCATTTGACAAGGTGCGCGAGCTGCTCACCCCTGCCGACATATATTACGCGCTCACTCCTCTTGCCCGCGAGATCGCTGAGAAAAGCGCCTCGGATGAATATAAGGACAAAAGCAGAAAAAGCTTTTATATGAACGCCTCCGCCCACAAACTGCGCTACATTGACGGAAAACTTTGCTATTGGAAAACGAATTTCAACGGTGAGGGCTGGATGCAATCCATCGATGGATGGATCCCCGACATTATCCGCAACGCCTCCTATTGCGACAAAAAATTCTTTGCGGACATTGCAGTAGGCGAAACTCACGTGGGTTCGGACGGCACTACGCTGACATTTGAAAGTGATAATGAAACCGTCGTAACACCCGCGGGTACGTTTGACGGCTGTCAGCTTTGGACGGTCAAGTATCAGCACCGCCAAGGAATATCCACATTCAAGAGCTACTATCGTGACGGCGTTGGCATCGTCAAGCACGAGCACACACTCGGCGGACTCACTGAGGTGCGCTTGCTCAAAGCCTATAACGTAGTCGGAGGCAAGGGACTTCTGCCCATCTGTGCCGGCAACACGTGGGAATATGCGTCCGAGTACGCACCCGAGCACGTTACTACAGAGCTGAAGCTTACCGTTACATTTGAGGACGGGGACAGTGTCATTATCACCCGCACCGACAGCGCCGAGCGACACAGCTATGACGACAACTCCTGGCTGGATATGATACAGCAGATCCGCAACGATTACTTTGACGGCGACGAAGTCTGCGACGTATCCCACGCCATTGAACGCGCCGAAGCACTGGCAGTTACACCCATGCAAAAGGCGCACACCAAAGCCGCATGCTCGGTAGCTCGCAGAATTATGGAGACCCACTCCGAGAACCGCACCGCCACAGGTCATTGGAACTTCTTTGAGCGCGGTGTGGTGCTGAACAAAAAGGGCGAGATAACACTCTACCGCGATCCGCGCTGGTCCTTTGAGCTTAAGGACATGGGCGAATTCGGCAACGCCGAGACTCCCCTGCTGTGCAACGACGTTTACGACATTTTACAGGACGCAACCAAGTGTCTATGGTCGGACGAATGGCGCATCGGTGCTACTCCCACCGTTGAATATGTCGGCAACGGCTCCAAGATCATCACCACGCAGATAGTCTGCGAAGACGGCGGCACGGTCACCACCAAGGCGGGCACGTTTGAGGACTGTCTGAAAATATCCCTTGACATTAAGGGAATGGCAGACGGCTGGGCGTACCGCGGCGGCAAAAAGGTTTACTACTTTGCCCCCGGCATCGGAATCGTCCGCACGGTCAGCGAATATTGCGGCGGCGCCATGACGGCGGTCTACGAGCTGACCGAGTACGTGGGCACGGGCGAGGGATATATGCCCTTCTCTGACGGCATGATGCGCCGCTACGACGCACTTGATCTGACCGACGGCTTTGAGTCATCTGCCGTATACACCTACGTAGCCGACGACGATGGCAACATCGTGGTCTTCACCGATCGCACGGGCATCCGCAACATCCCCGCACCCACAACGCAGTATGCGTCAATTCAGGGCGAGGTGGTTGAAAATCAGCTTTGGGATCAGGATAAGCGCAAGGAATCTCACGCCAAGCACGCCGCAAACAACTTCCATCTGATGCTGCACTATATTGCCCGTCCGTCCCACAACCGCGGCAACGCGCCGCGCTCGGTTGAACTGAGCAAATTCAAAATGAACCTTATTGAGTCCTTTGGCGACGGTAACGGAGTACCCGACGCATGGGTAGGCATTTACGCCTGGTTCTGTCTTGTCCGCGCGGCGGCGCATTTCGGCAAAAAGGAATTTGACGAGGGATATAATTGTCTTGAGCTGGCGCTTACCAATTTCGAAAAATGGGACACCTTTAAGAACGGCGACCTGCTTGATATCGGAAACGAATTTGTTTTCGGCGGATGCAAGTTTGTCCGCGGCAAATGCTGTCTGCTCTACCCCGACGGCACACGCGAGCCCGTCGCATATGAAAATACCATCGACATCGACGCCGATATGCCTTACTACGTGCTCTCTGCCCGCCGCGGCTGGGAGTGGTTCAACAAGGTCCGCGATGAGCAGCGCTTCAAGGATTACCTTCAGCGCGCACAAAAGTTGGTTAAATAAATCAAAGAGCTTGTCATAGTAACTGTTGATTTAGGATAACTTATTTTCGCCAAAAAATGATCGTGTTCATTAGCCTTCTCCAGTGGGAGAAGGTGGATGCCCGCAGGGCAGACGGATGAGGTGTAAAAAGCACATTATACAAATTTCAATCAATACGCGAAAACGTGACACCTCATCCGTCTCGCTATTTGCTCCGCAAATTAACGCTCGACACCTTCTCCCACTGGAGAAGGCAATCCAAAGCGTCCATCTTGCAGATAAATTAAAATCCATCATAGTACATAATTAACCATAATAAAATGTGAGCGCAAACTTATGTCTGCGCTCATTTTTATCCCAAACACCTTGTAATACCGCCCAAATTTTGATATAATGTAAAAAACATTACATTTTTGGACGGAGGCTTTTCTGTATGTTCAAGAAAATATTGTCCACGCTTCTCTGCTCTATCATGGCGCTTCCGATGCTTTCATGCATGATGCCCGTCAGCGCGGCTGACGCGCCAGCCGATGACATGATAATCGGCGAATGGATGTGGGGCAGCACTATCGCCGATATGGGTGTTGACGGCGCGGAAAAAATAATGACACGCTGTGCCGAGATGGGCATTACCGACGTATACCTGCTGGTCAAGGGCACGGGAGGTAAGCTGGGCTATCTAAAAACTCAGTACAAAAACGCGCTCTCCCGTACAAACCGCGACATTCTGCAGGAGGCTATCGACGCCGCTCATCCCCGCGGCATACGCATACACGCCTGGATATGCAACATGGAAGACTCCTACTATAAGTCCCAGCACAGCGAGGCGGGAATGTGGCACTACATACGCGCCCGCGACAACGACCGCATCAACCTTTACGACGCGGACTACCGCCGATATATGTGCAATATCGCCGCCGAGCTTGCCGCCTACGACATTGACGGACTGCACTTCGACTACATACGCTACAACCACCTTGCAAACGGTTGGGGCGAAGCGGATATCGCCGCACTCACGGAGATGGGCGCAAATATTGACCGCGTAAGAGAGCTGGTGGAGATCACCTTTGGCTATCACGGTCGCACCGCCGACTCGAACTACATATTCAACGCATATAAAAAAGGCGATCCCGATGCGCTTATCGTCGCTGAATACCGTCAAAAGAACGTGCGAGAGTACGCAAAAGCCGTGATCGACGCCGCCAAAGCGGTCAATCCGAACCTTATAATCAGCGCCGCCACAATGCCCGAGGGCGCTTACGAAAAATCCTTCGCTCACCTGCATTACGGTCAGAGCTATGAGGACGCCGCCGCCCTTTACGACTACATCTGCCCTATGGCATACTCCACAAATTATGGAAAGAACGACAGCTGGGTAGCAACCCTCGCCAAAAACTCCATTGATATGGGCAACAAAGTCGTAATGGGACTTCAAGCGTATGACAAAGCCACATCCGCCCGAATGATGACCGAGATACAAAGCCTGCGCACGCTTATGGGCGACCAAAAGTACGGCGACTCGGTGCTTGGCGCGGTCATTTTCCGCACGGGCACTGTGGACTACGCCAAGCTTACCTACGACACGCAAAACAAAATAATTGCCGTCAAGGTGTTCAACACGGGCAGCAATCTGCAGAAAATACAGGTGGAATGTAAAAACGGTATAAAGATAATGCAAGCCGAGGCTGGCAACGGCATTTCCTCAAGCGTGCGTATCGGCATAGCTTCAAGCGGAAGCACTGCAACAATATCGGGATCAAACATTCTGCGCGGCGAATCCGGCTATATTTATCTCAAATATGAGGGCGATATTACAGGCGGTGCCGCCCCCGCGCAGGTGCGCGTCTACCGTTCATCCGAGGTGTGCACATACACCGTCTGCTACGATGTGGCACACTCCAACGCCGACATGGGCACGCCCCCTTCGTTTGAGCCCAAAGAGACCGAGTCGCCCGTCACCACAACCGCTACCGCCGATACAATAACCGCGGCACCCGTCGAAACCACGACAGTAGCCGAGGAAACCACCACCGCGCTGATAACAACCGAGCCCACCCAAAGCGCAGGCTGCGGCGCGACAGCACTTCCGCTTGCCATACTGGGTCTGATTCCCACAGCACTTGTGCTGCGTAAGAAAAAAGCAGATCTATTAAAATAAATCTGCATTATATTAATAAATTGTAGGGGTCGACGTCCTCGGCGACCCGTGATAAATAGTTTAAACCTATCGTCACGGGTCGTCGAAGGGTGCCGACCCCTACTATTGCAATGGAGATATATCAAAATACCCCTTTATTATATTTTATCATTGCTCGAACGCTTATACAAAGCCCCGCGACAAGGCTCGCAATCAAAAGACCGGTACCTATCAAAATAAAAGCTTGATTGTCGGTATAAAGAGTAACGGCTGACAGACCGCTGAATATAATTATGCCGCCGCCAATGACGATCGTACCAAGACCGACTCTTTTCCCGAAAGGTATTCTATCCTCCTCCGAAACTCGGTGTCTGTGATATGAATGGAGTGATGATATGTTTCCTCGCATATTCGAAATTCCAAGAATAATACATATAATTCCAACAATAAAAGATACGATAAACGCAGGCATATGATCACTCTCCTTTGTTAAATCCAAAATTTATTCTATCCCATACAACTCGCCGTACTTTTTCTCAAGATAATCGGTATAAACAAACGGATCAAACGGCTCGCCCAGCACTCTGTCAAGCAGTTCACCGGGCGTGAAAAGACAGCCGTGCTGCCAGATGTGCTCTCTGTTCCATTCGTTTATGGGCGCGAAATCACCCTTTGCCATGCAAGCGTCAACGTCCACGGTCTGCTTCATCTTTTTCAGTATCTGAGCGCCGTATGCGCTTCCCAGGGCGTAAGACGGAAAATATCCCACCATACCGCCCGACCAATGGCTGTCCTGAAGCACACCGCGCTTGTCGTCGGGCACTTCAATTCCCAGATACTCGCGGTACAGCTTTTTCCACTCGTCAGCCAAATCCTTGACCTCCAGCTCGCCCGACATAATTCGCTTTTCAAGCTCGTATCTCACCATAACGTGGAGGCAATACGTAACCTCGTCGGCTTCGGTGCGTATCAGCGAGGGGCAAACGCGGTTTGCCGCGCGGTAAACATCCTCGGCGGTATAGTCATGCATCTGCTCGGGAAAACACTCTTTCATCTTGGGGAAAATATAGTTGATAAATCCGCGGCTTCTACCCAGCAGGTTTTCATAGAAACGGCTCTGGCTCTCATGAATACCCATGGAAACGCCGCCGTCAAGCAGGGTGTACGCCAGGTCGTCCGCCGAACCCATGTCGTACAGCGCGTGACCGCCCTCGTGGATAACGCTGTACATAGAGAATGACACGTTGCCGCGGTCGTAGTTGGTGGTAATGCGCACGTCGTGGTGGGAACCGAGGCTGGTGGTAAACGGATGCTCGGTGGTCGCCAGACCGCAATGGTCAAGATCGATTCCCATTGTGCGCATCAGCTCATACGAAAACTTCTGCTGTGAAAGCTCATCGAAATCACCGATAAGGCAAGCGTCGGACAGCTGCTCTTTTTCCGATATCTTTTTGATCAACGGAACCAGCCGGCTCTTGAGCGCACCGAAAAATTCGTCGCACTTGGCTCTGTTCAAGCCATCCTCGAATTTGTCAAGGCAGTAGTCGTAGGGATGCATATCGGGTGCGCAGTATTTGGCAAATTTCTTTTGATAATCAAATATCTGCTCAAGCACGGGGCGGAAGGACTCAAAATCGTCGTTTTCCTTGGCTCTGTGCCAAACGTCGTCGGCTTCAACCATCAGATTCTGATACGCGACGTACTCCTCAATCGGGATCTTCTGCATATCGCGTATGTCCTTCAGCGCAAGAAATACTGCTCTCGCTTCTTTTTCGGGAAGCTCGCTCTTGTGCTCGTCAAGAAATTCAAGCAGACTGACCGTTTCCTCGCCCGTGGAAAGCTTGTAGCTCTCCTCGCTGAGTATGGACAGCGTGTGACCTCGATTGGCGGCAGTAGCCTTTGGCGCAGTGGTTGCACCATCATAAAATATCAGCGACATTGCGTGGTTATATGCGCTCAGCTTGGACTGAAGCTGTACAAACTTTTCGCGTGCCTGTTGGAGTTGCATTGTTAGTTCCTCACTTTTTATTTATTCTTCACTTTCATAATCCTTCATACCCGTCATGCGACCGACCTGGTGGAAGCCGTCGATGCCGCCGCGCTGTATTGCGCCGAAAATGCGGTAGCGCAGACCCTTATTCTCGCGCTCCAGCTCTGCCAGAAGCCTTTTCATCTCTTCCCTCTCGGTGGCACCGTCGGCGGGACAGGTGGACTTGACAGTAGGCAAGCCCGCCTTGTTGGCAAAATATCTTACGTCCTTTTCGGGCATATATATCATGGGACGGATAAGGTGGATATCCATTCTCGACAGATACGTCACAGGCTGGAAGCAGCCCAGTCTGCCCTCAAAGAACAGGTTGAGCATAAACGTCTCCACTACGTCATCGAAGTGATGACCCAGCGCCACCTTGTTGCATCCCAGCTCCTTTGCCGCCGTATGCAACGCGCCGCGGCGCATTTTAGCGCACAGCGCGCAGGGGTTAGCCTCTTTGCGAACCTCAAAAATTATTTTGTATATTTCGGTGGGCACACTGTGATACGGCACGTCAAGCCTGCGGCACAGCTCCTCCACAGCCGAAAAGTCCATGCCCTCAAGTCCCATATTGACGGTTATCGCCACTATCTCAAAGGGCTCGGGATAAAAACGGCGCAGCTGAGCCAGCGCGCAAAGCAGCGTCAGCGAATCCTTGCCGCCTGACACGCCCACGGCTATCTTATCCCCCGCGCTTATCATTTTGTAATCGTCGATTGCCCGACGCGTAAAGCTGAGTACTCTTTTTATGTTTTCCATATTATCTTCCGTTCAAGTTTTATCATTTAATTGTACCACCGTGAAAGAGTTATGTCAATATTTAATTCGCTTTTTATAAACGAGCAGCCGCCCCGAAGGGCGGCTTAGATTACTGACAACCTCCTTATGTTTATTTTCATTAGCCAAATTGTTCAACGAAATAGAACAATAGCCTTCCCCAGTGGGGGAAGGTGGCACGCGAAGCGTGACGGATGAGGTGTTTATATGCTTAAACTTACTCCTCATCCACCGCTATCGCGGTCCCCCTTCTCCCACAGGAGAAGGCTTTTGATTATTTTGCCAATGTGCTTGTTTTATACCCACATTGTAGTCGTCTGAGCCGCCCGAAGGGCGGCTGAAACATTTTATCTTGTTTTCGTTACTGTTCAAATAAATCGCCTTGAGATTCTGCGTAATCATCGGGCCATGTAAACATATTTATAACTTCTTGAGATTCGTTAACCTCAATATATTCCACTTTGATCTCATCGCTTGGTTTGCCGTCAAAAAACTGCACTGCAATACAGGCAGACGGAATCAAGGCAAAATAACTTTTATCATCCCCAGGTCCCGCAATGATCTTAGTATAATCATTTGATATTTCGAACCCGCATGCAGTATCCGCATCGTCATAGAAAATTTTCGAAATACTGTCTTGCGGAGGAATAATGTCAATACCAATACTCCTTTCTTCCCCTATGACCTTTTGCAAAACCTGCAGATCAAATCTTGAGTTTTTCCAGTAACTCAACTCTTCATCCGTTAAGACCAAAAATAAATTGCCATTTCTGTCTACCTTAGCATAAGTATACCCATACGCTATTTTTGTCCCTTCTCCGCTACAGTCCACAAACTCCTCTGGGGTTACTTTCAACATATATTTACATACAAGCGGAGAAAGCTTGAACGTATTATAATCAGGCGCCTTTAAAATACCTATTACTGCAACAGATAAAATGATCATTATAGCAGCAATAACAAAATGCTTGATCCATCTTTTCATAACAACCTCTTTAATATAATACAGAATTATAACAACTGCAAATCATTAATGTTAATATAAAGTAGTATTTATACTTAATTCCAATGATCATCAAGAAGCTCCGTTGTCTTCCAGTCAATAATTTTGATGCCGTATTGATCATACAATTCGGTTTCATTTAAAGCAGTATATTCTCTTTTTTTGAAAAAAACAAAGGTTTTCTTTTCTTCTTGACAATATATATGTGGAGGTACAATATCATTTTCGTACCGTCCAACCTTTCCTATGTAATAGTCAGCATCGCCGAGCTCACATATCACCTTCAGATTACCTTCTTCATATAGAATTATACCTTCTTCACCTATACTTTGAATGTAACCTTTATATTGATATCCAAGCATAGGATTATGTCCACTATAACAAACCACATATATTTCTTTAACCGTAATTATTTCACCATTAAGCTCGTATGTTACTTCTATAGGGAATTCTGCAAATGTTATTTCCGGGTCTTCCACAAAAAACCAAGAGTTTATTGCAAACGTTATAGGCAACCATAAAACAACAAAAATTATAAATACTATAATCGTTACTTTAATTATTGTTTTCTTTTTCATAATACCTCTTATGTGTATCGTCAATGAGGCTTCAAACTGTTATCTTTATAACTCACTAAATTATCATAAGTATAACACATCATTTCTTTATTTGCAAGAATTTTTGTGTATAGAATATCGCCTTTCCCGAATACTTTTATTCCGCTCTGTAGGGGACGATGCCCACATCGTCCAGCAACCGTGAGGTTTAATTAATGCTTACATTTTCGGGACGATGTGGGCATCCTCCCCTACAAATCAGAAAAAGAAATGCACCAAAAAGCCGCCCGGTCGGGCGGCTGAAACGCTAATAACAATTTTATTTAAAATCATCCG
>JAZNBA010000094.1:0-21039 GCA_045586785.1 Eubacteriales bacterium
GACTTCACAAGTGCGTGATATGTCCTTCGGACGTGATATGCGCTTCGCGCGTTGATCTTTTTAGGCGAATATAATATCACTGCAACCATTCATTTGCATAGCAAATGGGGAGCAATATCACTACGAGTGAAACGAGTAATATCACGCTGAGCGAATGCGAAGCATATCACTTTCGTTGCATTTGTGCCTACAAATGCAGCGCTTGTCAAGAAAAGAGGACAGAGAATATGGAAATTCTCTGTCCTTTTGTAATGTAGGGGCGTTCATTGAACGCCCGCGGGCGACCACTGGTCGCCCCTACAAATTTGCTTTTTATGGTAGGTAAAACCTGCTTTATGGAAGGCACCCTTTTGGGTGTTTTTTATTTTATCTTTTTCTTACCCGCCGCGCGGTAGACTTCAACTGTTCGCAGAGCCGACGACTCCGCTGAGTAATTTTTTATAACGTATCGGCGCAGAGCATTGCCCAACTGACGCTTTTGCTCCACAGGCATGGAAAGAACACGGCATAAATCATCAAACAGCATATCCGAGCCGACAAAACCCTCCGTGCGCCCACACAAATTGCAGTTATCCGCGCTGTCATGGGGCTCAAAGACTCCGCCGTATCCCTCGTCACCCGCAATAATGACGGGAAGTCCGCACGCCATAGCTTCAAGTGCGGCGCGGGAGACACCCACGAAAACGTCGGCTTGACGCAAGAGCGAGGCAACGTCCTGCTGCGCGCCCTTCATAATAATGACGCGCCGTCCGCAAGCAGTGTTCATCAGCTCGGCGAGCACGGAGATCTCACCGAAAGCACTGCCGCCGCCTACGATAGTAATTGTGACATCGGGAAAAACACCGCTGAGCTTACCCGCTAATTTACACAGCATTCGTGCGGCAAGGGCGCAGTCGTTATCAAGTCGGCTGACAAAAATTATTCTGTGACCGATTCCCCGCCATTGCGCGACAGGATAAAAAATTTCCGTGTCCACACCGTTGGCGATAACGCTGACAGTATCAGCGCGGCGTTTTTTTAAGTGACAGCTTTTTATAATGTGCGCCTTGATATCCTCACTGACGGCAATGGTGCGTGTTCCCCAGACCGAGAGCAGCCGCCGCAGGGCGTCCATGCGAAACTTGGCGTGAGCGGTGACTACAAAGGATGTTTTTGTTTTTTTGGCGACAGCTCTTGCGGCAAGGGCGGGCATGCGCGCGTGAGCGTGCAACACCTCAAAGCCGCACCGACGAATTATTTTTTTAAGCTTTCGCCGCCACTTCATGAGCGAAGCAGGCGTTTTTTTCACAGGCGGCAGTGAAAAATGCGGGATGTTTGCCTCCATAAGTGAATTCACCAGCTCGCCGCCGGGCGACGCAACCGCCACAATATGTCCAAGTCTTTTTAGCTGAGCGCAAAGTGATAAAATATGAGTTTCCGCACCGCCGTAACCCATGGCGTCGGTGCACATTAAAATTTTCATGACTGCCTCCGTTTTTATTTTGGTGTTATTATGTTGCGCAGGCAGACGGCAATTTAATCATACGCAGAGAAAGTTTGGGAGATTATTTTCAGAGTGTAAAAACGAGGCAGGGCTTGGAGGTCTTTTTGCACAAATCGATGACAGACTTGGTGCCCCGGGAGCTGCCATCCCAGAGCGCAACTACCGCGTCGGCAGCCTCGACGATTGCACGGTTGCGCACGATGGGCGCGGCGCGACCAAACTTTTGGTAGTCGGGCAGTATCTCGGTCAGCTTCAGTCCGTGAACACGGGCATATTCGGCGGCGCAGGTGTCCACGCCCCGCGCACCACCCGAGATTATTTCGTCGCAGTCGGCGGGAACGTAGGGGGACAGATCGTCGATATGTATGTTTCGCGAGCCGATGATTGCAAGTTTCATATAAAAGATCTCCTTTATAAATAATAGTAACACAAAATTTCTGTTATTTTTCAATTTATTAATAACGTTAGCGCATTATTGCCTTCCCCAGCAGGGGAAGTGACACGGCGTAAACGCCATGGCAACGAAGTCGACGGATAAGGAGAGCTCTCTATTGCCTTCTCCAGCGGAGGAAGGAACACGGCGCGAGCGCCGCGACCCGCAAGCGGGTGGATGAGGAGATCATTATTTTGCAGATTATATGTAGAATGATAACAATACTAATGTAATATTATACTACACAAATATTATCCTCAATAAGGTGATCTCCTCATCCGTCACGCATTCGCGCGCCACCTTCCCCGCTGGGGAAGGCGCACTAAAACGCTTGCTTTACTGCTATAATAAGTTTGTAAAATTTATTTGCGAGTTTCATAACAGCTTTCCAAAAATTGTGAACCCATTGTGGGTTCACAATTACATTATATCATAAAAATATCTTAAAATAAATATAATATTTACATTTTTAAGAGGATTTTATGAAAAAAGATCAAAAGCACCTATCTTTGCGCATTGACAGCGAATTATTGCGCAAATTTTCATATGTTGCAGAATATGATGCCTTGTCTATGAATTGGCTGTTAAATTCATTTGTTAAAAAATATATTGCAGAGTTTGAAAAGCAACACGGCAAGATTCCGGATAAAGATGAGATGTGAGGTTATTATGGCTATAAAAAGTTTATCTATCCGAATTGATGAAAATATGCTTGACAAATTACACGTTGTTGCAGACTACGAGGGACGCAGTGCAAACAGTCAAATTCTCATCTTAATACGCGATTGCATTGAAGCATATGAGCAAAAGCATGGAGAAATTAAAATAGGAAACCAAGAAAAATAAAAGATCCGCCGATTTCGGCGGATTTTTCATTTGTGGTAAAAATGTTTCACGTAGAACTGTAAATTTTGTTATCCGACCGTAGGGGACGGCGCCATTTGCTTGCAAATGTATCGACGTCCCATTAAAAATCGCGTGAGATAAAAATTATAGGTGAATATTTTTATACCATATTGATTTCCCACGTCATCCTTCTCGGGACGTCGAGGGCGCCGTCCCCTACGATTTTGGAAACACGCAAAACGGGTGTGAGGCTTGCGCCTCACACCCGTGAGTCTAATATTATTTATATTAGTTCTCGCTGTACAGCTTGCCGTACTTGGTAAGTCTGTCGTACTTAGCCTTAGCGTTTGTCTCTGCCTTATCGAACAATTCCTTTGCTCTTTCGGGGAACTGCTGTGCAAGTCTTGCATAGCGAACCTCGGAGGAGATAAAGTCAACGTAAGATGCGGAGGGAGCCTTGGAGTCAACTACGAACTTAGCCTCACCCTCGAGAGTGGGATTGTAACGGAACATATGCCAGTAGCCTGCCTCAACAGCCTTCTTCATTTCCAGCTGGCTGTTCTGCATGCCGCCCTTAACACCGTGCATCTCACAAGGAGCGTAACCGATGATGAGGGAAGGACCGTGGTAAGCCTCTGCCTCGCGGAGAGCCTTAAGAGTCTGGTTCATATCAGCGCCCATAGCGATCTGAGCAACGTAAACGTAGCCGTAGGACATAGCGATCTCTGCAAGATTCTTCTTGCCGATTGCCTTACCTGCTGCCGCGAACTGTGCAACCTGACCGATCTGGGAAGCCTTGGATGCCTGACCGCCGGTGTTGGAGTAAACCTCGGTATCGAATACCATTACGTTTACATCTTCGCCGGAAGCGAGAACGTGGTCAAGACCGCCGAAGCCGATATCGTATGCCCAGCCGTCACCACCGAAGATCCATACGGACTTCTTGGACAGGTAATCCTTGTCAGCAAGGATCTCCTTGGAAGCCTCACAGCCTTCAGCTGCCCAGCCTTCAAGAAGCTCAACCAGAGCTGCGGTTGCCTTTTCGTTAGCGGCACCGTCATCAAGAGTGTTCAGATATTCGTCAACGATAGCCTTGCAATGCTCGCAAGGAGTCTGGAGAGCGCGAACCTTAGCGATAAGCTTGTTACGGATGGACTTCTGACCCAGAGCCATACCGAGACCATGCTCAGCGTTATCCTCAAACAAGGAGTTAGCCCATGCGGGACCCTTGCCGGATTCTTTATTTACAGTATAAGGAGTTGCGGGAGCGGAGCCACCCCAGATGGAAGAACATCCGGTAGCGTTGGAGATGTACATTCTCTCACCGAACATCTGAGTGATCAGACGAGCATAAGAGGTCTCAGCACAACCTGCGCAAGAGCCGGAGAACTCAAGCAGAGGCTGCTTGAACTGGCTTGCCTTAACAGTGTTGTTGTTGATAAGCTCGGACTTTTCTGCTACCTTTGCTACGCAGTAGTCGAAGCTATCCTGCTGATCCAGCTGAGTTGCGGCAGAGGTCATCTCGAGAGCTCTCTTTTCGGGCTTGGTGGGACATGCCTTTACGCAGAGGGTACAACCCATGCAGTCCAGAGGGCTGATAGCCATAGTGAACTTGTAGTTGGTCTTTGCAACGGGCTTTGCGGTGAACTTGGTCTGTGCGGGAGCTGCAGCAGCCTCTTCCTCGGTAAGGGCGAAGGGACGGATAGCAGCATGAGGACATACAAACGCACACTGGTTACACTGGATACAGTTCTCAGAGTGCCATACGGGAACGGAAACTGCAACGCCTCTCTTCTCGTATGCTGCGGAGCCCTGAGGATAAGTACCGTCTGCCATGTTTGCGAATGCGGAAACAGGCAGGGAGTCACCCTTCATAGCGCCAACGGGGACAGCAACCTTGTTAACAAAGTCAACAAGATCAGCGCGGTTACCGGTCTTTGCAGCTGCGGGAGCGTCGTTCTCGCAGGTTGCCCATGCAGCGGGAACTTCAACCTTAACGAAAGCGTCAGCGCCTGCGTCGATAGCGGCATAGTTGAGGTCAACGATAGCCTGACCCTTCTTGATGTAGGACTTGTATGCAGCCTTCTTCATGTACTCGATAGCGTCTTCTTTAGGAAGAATGCCTGCGAGTGCAAAGAATGCGGACTGAAGAACGGTGTTCTTAACCTTACCGTTACCAAGGCCGAGCGCGATGCCGGTACCGTTGATAATGTAGAAGTTTACGTTGTTATTTGCGATGTACTGCTTAACAGCGGAGGGAAGCTTTGCGTCAAGCTCCTCAGCGCTCCAGTCGCAGTCCAGCAGGAATGTACCGCCGGGCTTAACGTCCTGAACCATATCATACTTAGACAGGTATGCCTTGTTGTGGCAAGCAACGAAGTCAGCCTTGTTGATATAGTAGGGGCTCTTTATGGGAGCATCACCGAAACGGAGGTGAGAAATGGTGATACCGGAGGTCTTCTTGGAGTCATACTGGAAGTATGCCTGAATATTCTTGTCGGTGTGGTCACCGATGATCTTGATGGAGTTCTTGTTAGCACCAACTGTACCGTCGCCGCCAAGACCCCAGAACTTGCAAGATACTGTACCTGCGGCTGCGGTGTCGGGGCAATCCTTCTCCTCGAGGGAGTGACCGGTCAGGTCGTCTACGATGCTGATGGTAAAGCCGTTCTTGGGCTCGTCCTTTGCAAGATTCTCGTAAACAGCGAAGATGGAAGCGGGAGTTGTATCCTTGGAGCCGAGACCGTAACGACCGCCAACTACCTTGATGCCTGTCTTGCCATTCAGAGCAAGAGAGGAAACAACGTCCATGTAAAGGGGCTCGCCGAGAGAGCCGGGCTCTTTGGTTCTGTCAAGAACAGCGATGGACTTAACGGTTGCGGGAATAGCGGCAACCATCTTGTCAGCTCTCCAAGGTCTGTACAGTCTTACCTTAATAAGACCAACCTTTTCGCCGTGAGCGTTCATATAGTCGATAACCTCTTCACAAACGTCACAAACGGAACCCATAGCAACGATAACGCGATCAGCGTCGGGAGCGCCGTAGTAGTTGAACAGCTTATAGTCGGTGCCCAGCTTAGCGTTGACCTTGTCCATATACTCCTCAACGATTGCGGGGAATGCATCGTAGTAGGGGTTACAAGCTTCTCTGTGCTGGAAGAAGATGTCGCCGTTTTCTGCGGAGCCGCGAAGAACGGGGTGCTCGGGGTTGATGGAGTTCTTACGGAATGCTTCAATAGCGTCCCAGTCAACCATATCCTTGAGATCCTCAATGTCCCAAGCCTCGATCTTCTGAACCTCGTGAGAGGTACGGAAGCCGTCGAAGAAGTTAAGAACGGGAACTCTGCCCTTGATGGTTGCCAGGTGAGCAACAGCACCCAGGTCCATGATCTCCTGCTGGTTGGTTTCAGCCATCATAGCGTAACCGGTCTGACGGCAAGCATATACGTCGGAGTGGTCGCCGAAAATATTAAGAGCGTGGGAAGCTACGCAACGAGCGGAAACGTGAATAACGCTGGGAAGCAGCTCGCCCGCGATCTTGTACATATTGGGGATCATAAGAAGCAGACCCTGAGATGCGGTGTAAGTAGTTGTGAGAGCACCTGCTGCAAGAGAGCCGTGAACAGCGCCTGCGGCACCTGCCTCAGACTGCATTTCTACAACCTGAACGCGCTCGCCGAAAATGTTGCGGGCGGGCTTGCCGAGAAGATTCTTGTCAACAGCCGACCATGCATCGGTGGTTTCAGCCATAGGGCTGGAAGGGGTAATGGGGTAGATGGCAGCAACCTCTGTGAACGCGTAAGACACGTGCGCGGCGGCTGTGTTACCATCAACGGAAATCTTTTGACGTTTGATAGCCATTTTGGGAATTCCTCCTGTATGATTTATTATTAAAAATCGTGAGTTATAAAGCATTTTGCGCATAGTTCGGGCATTATGCTTCAATGTAATATGATATCACAAAAAGCTCGTTTTGTAAAGAGGTTTAAGAAAATTTGATGGGGTTAATATGTGAAATTTTTAACAGAGAACGAAGATTCGGGGAGTTAAAATGAATATTTTTACATTTTTGAGTAATTATTGATGACAAAGAGGAATATGTTCGTTTCTTTGCTCGCGCAAAAAACGCGTTGAAAGATAGTTCAGCGGACGCGTTTTCCGCTTTTTCTTTGGCGACAAGAGGCGCAAAGAAAAAGCTAACAAAAAGAAACGCCGTGGGTGTTTCGCCCGTTGCGACGGGCGAGGAGGGCTTCGCGCCCTCCACCGCGCGAGCTTTTGTAAAAGCTCGACCAAAACTTTTCAACAAATACTCCGTAATGTTTGACTTTTAACCCCTGGAGAGTTAAACTAACGATTAAGTTTACCAAGCCATTTTGTTAAAAAGTTTTGAGGGGGAGTTTGAGGGGGAACTTTCCTAAAAGTTCCCCCTCAAGAAAATACTATCATATCCCCAACTCATCTCTGAAGAAGCCGCGGGTGTTGGCGTGGTTGCCCTCGAAGTCGTAGACATCGAAGCGAACGTAAGGAGCGTCGTCGGGAATGACGAAATCGGCGCTTGTCACAGGCTTCTCAAGGCTTCCGACCTTGCGGTTCATGCTCTTACAGCCGCGCAGCATGGTTATCTGACGAACGGGCTCGGTCTCGATGTGGACCTTGTTGCCGTCGAATGTCAGTTCGAGAATTTTGGGTCCCATGGACGCATAGAAATCACCCTTCTCGAGCGCTTCGATAACGGATTCGTAGGTCAATTCCTTGGCAAGCACCATTGCAAAGGCGCCAAAGGAGTCGGACGCGGGCGAGTCGATTGGATTGCGGTTGTGGTTGTCGTCGGCTCCGTGGCAGAAAATGCGTTGACCGTCACGCAGCATTCTGTCGTAAAGCGGGCCGTTATATTCCATACGGTTGCCTGCGAAGGAGGCGTAGTTGCAGATCTCCATGGAGAAGAATCCGCGGTAAGCGGCGCTGCGCTCGGCAAGCTCCAATGACCAGACAGGGTGGTTATGTGTGCACAGATAGCCCTGCTCGTTTGCAGTTTTGAGGAAATTGTTTATGTATTCAACACTGTAGTCGCGGTCATTGACGCCGCCTGCCTTGGGGATAGCCGCGATCTCCTCGGGAGTGGTGGCGTACTTGCAGTATCTGGAGTCAAAATTGATGTGAGTTACGTTGTGAGGGTCCTTTGCGATAAGACAAATGTGGGTTTCGGGAACATAGGGAGAACCTTTTCCATTGCTTTCTGCAGAACGCAGATGGGATTCATAACCCGTCAGCATAAGAAAGTCGGGCTCGGTCATATCGGTATGATCGCAGGTGCGCTCATGGTCGGTGATACAAAGAATGGAGTAACCGTGAGATTTATAAGCGTCCTTCATTTGCTCGGGCGTCAGCTCTCCGTCGGAAAGTGTACTGTGGCTGTGGAGATTGGCCTTGTACTGAGGCATATCTTTTGTAATGTAGTTTATCATAACTAACCTCCTGCATTAATTTATTGAGGTTATTATAGCACTTTGTGTTGAGATTTTCAAGGGATTTTTACGTTTTGTGTGGAGTTTTTAATGGAGAAGATATATTTGGCAGAGTTTTGGTGTTTAAAAAATTTCATGTAAAACCGCATATTTTACCATTCGGTCGTCCGATTTAAAAATATTGTTTGTATAAAACCGTGAAGATTAATTAAACCGCCCATTATATATCTTAATGACCAATATATACATAAAATCGGCAGATTTCTCTGCCGATTTTTATACTTTATAAAATTTTAACAACACTGCATTTTTCTATTCCGTAATATTTCATGGCTCGTGCGGCGGCCTCATCAATGACTTCTCCCGACACCACCACGGGCACCGCGGGAGGACAGCCAACCGTCACACACGCCGCAATCTTTCCAACGCAATCGTCAATGGCTATAATTTCGCAGGGCGACATGACCGCGTCTCTTATGCTCATGGCTCTTTTGGGCAAGGACAAAAGTCGTGGCGGCGTCACTTTTACAGCCTCGCGGCGGGGCAAGCGGTCAAAAACATCCCGCAAACACGTCACAGCATCCCAGCCAAGTGAGGGCGTGAACATCAAAACAAGGTAGTCGGCGTCGCAAAATTCGGGCTCAATTCCGTTTTGACGCAAATAATCAGCCAGTTCTTGACCTGTATAGCCGTAGCTTTTGGGAGAGACGGTCAATTTCAGCGGCTCGTCACCTATCAGCGCGTAGCCGAGAAAAGAAAGACGCACCTTCAGCTCATCGATATTTTTAATAAGCGCCGTCATTTGCTCGCGGTAGCCGCCTGAGAGCTTGGCATTTACGCCGTCAAGCGAAGCGAGTATGAGATACGACGGACTTGTTGAGCCGAAAAGCGACAGCGCGTGGCGAGCATTTGCACACGCGATTTGTCGAAATTTGTCGGGGCAGAGAGGGGAAATATGCAAATACGCCGCGCCCGTCAGGGCGGGCAGAGTTTTGTGCGCCGAGTCACAGCACATATCCGCGCCGAGATCTATGGGGTGACGGGACTTTGGCAAAAATTTAAGATAAGCGCCGTGGGCGTTGTCAATGAGAAGCAAAATTCCCTTCTCGCGGCAGATAGCGGAAATCGCGGCAACGTCAACCGTGTTGCCCAGATAATCGGGACTTGTCAGATACAGCGCGGTAGGTGTTTTTTCGCAGCAATCCAGATAATTTCGGACATACTCCGCGTCCACAGGGCACGAAAGATACGATGCGTCGGGTGGGAGTAACCAGTCAACGTCAAAGTCAAGCAACGCCGCGGCGCTGACGAAGGTTTTGTGGGCATTGCGGCCCGCCGCGATAAGCGGACGCTCACCCTTCTCGGCGGCGTAGACACAAGCAAGATACAGCATAGCGCGAATACACAGCGACGATCCCTCGGTGGAATAAAAGGTGTGAGCACCGAAAAGCGCACCCGCGTTGCGCTCGCTCTCGAAAATTATGCCGTCTGCTTCGTAAAGACTGTCGGCACCCGAAATTTCGGTTATGTCAAGAAGCTCGTTCTGACCGCCCACGCCCTTGTGACCCGGCATATGAAGCCGCAAGGTTCCGCTTTCGGCGTATTTTTGAACAAAATCGCAAATCGGGGTGTTCATGGGGAGCTCCTTTCTTGATCAAATTGGTGTACGTCGGCGAAAAAATTATGATTTTGAGGGATTATTCAGCGGACGCGCTTTCCGCTTTTTCTTTGACGGCACGAGGCGCAAAGAAAAAGCTAACAAAAAGAAACGCCGTGGGTGTTTCGCCCTCTGCGGAGGGCGACAAGGGCTACGCGCCCTTGACTGCGCCACCTTTTGAAGAAAGGAAGCAAACGCGCAAGCGCGATTTGCGCGAGTTTGCTTCGCAAACAGTCGCGGACGAAAACTTTTTCAAAGATTTTTTCTTTAATTTACTCCTCAAATTCCTTTGCTACCTGCAACATTATCGCGCACTCCATGCGCTTTTTGAACAGCTCACAGCCGCTCTTATAGACGCCCGTCACGCTACCCGTTGCGTGGTATGCGTTGGCGGCGCAGCCGCCGGAGCAATAAAGTCTTGCCCAGCAGTCACGGCACTCTTTGCGCGCGTAAACGTTGCAAGAGGCAAACTCGGACTGTATCTCGTTATTTTTAACACCGTCAAAAACGTTACCAAGCTTGAATTTTTCGTCGCCGACGAATTGGTGGCAGGGATAAAGGTCGCCCCAAGGAGTGACAGCCATATATTCCGTTCCCGAGCCGCAGCCCGAAATACGCTTGTAAATGCAGGGGCCGTCCTTGAGGTCTATCATATAATGATAGAAGGTAAACGGCTTGCCCGCGCGGCGACGCTCCAGCATAAGCTCAGCTAACTTTTCGTACTGATCCTTAACAATAACGATATCCTCGGGCGTCAGCTCGGCGGCGTCGCCCGGTGCGCAGACAACCGGCTCCATGCTCAGCTCGTCAAAGCCCAGATCCAGCATGACCTTGATATCCTCCAGAAAATCGGGGTTTGCGTGGGTAAACGTGCCGCGCATATAATAATTTTTGCCGCCCCGCGCCGCAACAAGCTGCTGAAACTTGGGCACGATGCGGTCAAAGCTGCCGTTGCCCGCGTAGTCAACACGGAAGCGGTCGTGTATCTCTTTACGTCCGTCAAGACTGAGGACTACGTTGGAGCACTCACGGTTGGCGAAATCTATAACGTCATCGTCGATAAGCACGCCGTTTGTGGTCAGCGTAAAGCGGAAATTTTTGTTGTATTTTTTCTCGATACTGCGAGCGTAAGCGACAAGCTGTTTTACGACGTCAAAATTTAACAGCGGCTCGCCGCCGAAAAAGTCAACCTCAAGGTTGTGGCGCGTGCCCGAGTTTTCAATAAGAAAATCAAGCGCGCGTTTGCCCACCTCAAAGCTCATAACGCCTCTCTCGCCGCTGTACTTGCCCTGACTTGCAAAGCAGTACGAGCAATTGAGATTGCAGGTGTGGGCAATATGCAGACACAGCGCCTTGACAACGCCTGCGGTTTTTGCCTTGAGATCGCCCGCTATGTCCTCAAATGTGTCGGGCGCGAACAGCTTGCCCGCGTCGCGAAGTGACACGACAGCGTCGTAGCATTCGTCGATGTCGGCGGCGGTAACCACCTCTCCCTCGATCTCGGTTCCTATGTATTTGTCGCCCACGGTCTTTATTACAGTGTCGCGGTCGTTTTGCTCAAACATTGAAATAATATCGTAGGCTACCTCGTCCACTACATGGACCGAGCCCGAACAAACGTCGAGCACGATATTGTAGCCGCCCAGTTTATATTGATGTATCATAAAATATCCTTTCTTCACAACAAAAATGCCGCCTGAGGGCGGCATTTTTCAGCTGAATTATTTCTTGTTCTCGCACTGCTGATTTGCAATGCCGCAGCTGGTCTTGCAAGCGGACTGGCAAGAGGTCTGGCATTCGCCGCAACCGCCGTTCTTTGCGCAAAGATTCTTGGTTTCAATAGTTTTAATATGTTTCACGATAGATGCCCTCCGTGTGAATTTTATTATCGGTTTATTATAGCATATAATAAAGCGGATTGTCAATAGTAAGGGGCAAGTTTTTTAATACTACATTTGTTAAATTATTAATTTTTAAAAGTTTTCGTCCGCGACTGTTTGCGAAGCAAACTCGCGCAAATCGCGCTTGCGCGTTTGCTTTCTTTCTTCAAAAGGGTGGCAACGCCCGTCGCAACGGGCGAAATCTCTTATCGTTCAAAAGCGCCACGGAGGGGTGGGGGAACCACACAAGTGGGGGGTTCCCCTGTAAATCAATTATTCTTACCTTTTTTAATGCGCTTCAGATCCGAAGACTCAAATTCGTAGTCGTCGCGTATCATAAGGTAGTCGTAAAGACACAATGTGCCCTCTGCTTTTTCCTCATAATTATTGATAGCGCCTACGTAATAAATGTCCGCGAAAAGACCGAATGTGTCCTCGTCAATGTCCACGTTATCAAAAACTATGCGGCGATAGTTATAAAGCATGGTCTGAGCCTCGATGACCTGGGACGCGTGATAACGCGTCTTTATCAGCTTGGATTCGTCGTAATTGTCCGTACTTATATCGGGCGTCATGTCCTCGGTCTTGACCAGCGTGACCTCGAAAAGCTCTGTCGATCGGTCGGTGATCTCACCCAAATTGTACTTTTCGGCGATCTTTTTGATGGTGTTGTTATTGTAACGGAAAATTATCTGCACCTGACGCGCCTCGGGAATTATCACAAAATCCTCGATAGAGAAATAACCGTAGTTTTCCTTTGCGCGTGTTATGGTGTACTGATCTTGATCGAAGCCGTAAAGCTCGCCGCCCGATTTGTTGTACGCATCGATCAGTGAATCGGTGACCACAAGCTGCTCTACGTTATTGGGAATATTGGTGGAAAACCATATTCTCCACACGAAAAACGCAACTATAAGTGCGATTATTGAATAAAGAATTGCTTTTATTACGTTGCCGACTATTTTGACGGCACTTGGCCTGTATGCCATTTTTCAACCTGACCTTTCGAATTTATTTTTTAACAAACTTGACCGTCCAAGTTGCGCTCTTGGTCACCTTGACATCAGAGCCCAGCTTTTTGCCGTCGCTGTCATAAAATCCGTCGAAAACATAGCCCTCGGCGGCAACAGGCTTCATTGTAGCGTCGCCCTTGTAGTCGTCGGAAATTTCAAGATAGCCCTCGCCCTCTACAACGATATTGATAAGCAAGCTTCCGACAGCTGTAAATTTGGTGTCACCAAGATATACCGTGCCGCGGCTGCCCGTATTTATAACGTATTTTGGCGAATGAGCTCCAATATCACAGCTGCGCAGGTTAAGTCCCACAATACCCTCGCTGTTTGAGGTAAACGAAACGCCTTTGGCGTAATTGAACGTATTATTTTCAATAATAATTCCGCGGACCTGCTGGAAATACATCAAAAAGTTGGTATAGTCGGGCTGACCTTCAACGTTAATTGTGTTATTCGAAAATACAAGTCCCTCAACGCAGTTGGAAAGATAGGAATAGCCGTTGAATGAATAAGCCTCGGTGTTGTACGCCTCCTGACGGTAAATGCCCGTCTGGTGGAAAACACCGGGATAGTTACCGTTGCTCATAACGTGAATGACCTTTTTGTCCGAGCCCGCGCCGATATTGAAGGTGTTGTTTTTAATTACCAGATCATGAGTACCCGCCTGCTCATCCTTGGTCGCGCGCGTTATCTTTTTGCCGTTTACAATGCTTGTGTAAGTAGTGTTTGCGGTGTTGGAATAAATGATTATGAACGCGGGAGTTTTGGCGTCGGCGTGGTCTACGTTTTTATATTTCGAGGTGGAAATAAATACGTTGTCCGTAATTTCGGTATCAACGGTATTGTTGTAGCGGATGCCGGCGTAAAGAACCTCGTCGAAAATGTTGTCTTTTATGCGGAAATCGGTAACGGTTGCGTCACCTGCCTGGGAGTGGTGACCTATTGCCATAAGGGGAGCTCCGTATTTGTCGCTCTTGCCGAAATAGCAATGGGAAATTTCTATATTGACGGAATAATTGAATTCTCCCTCCTCATACTGAAGCGGAGAATTGGGAACAGCACCCGTAGCGCCGGGAGTCGATGTCTCGACCTGAAGCACCTCGCGGGTAAACGTGCCGCCCCAGGTATAACCCGCAAACAGGCAGTTGCGGACGGTAGTGTTTGTACAGCCCGTAAGCTGAATGGAGTGGTTGTTTTTCATGTCCTTGAGAATGACGTTTTCAAGCAAAACATTGTCGGCAGTACCAAAAATAATAGCACCTTTGGTAGTACCCTTCATGTCAAGAACGCCGCCGCGAACAGTAAAGTTTGAGCTGCCCTCTCGTCCCGGAGTTTTCAGCGGACCGTTCATAATTCGAACGCCCGACAGAACAGTAATATTTCCGTTATTCGTGTCGTTTGCAAGCTTTCTTGTAAAGCCCTCATGAGCGTCTTTCATGGTGGTATACATTTCAAGCGTTATGCCGTCACGCATTACAAGGTGATCGACGTGATAAATTCCGGGGTAGATATAGACAGTCTCGCCCGACTTTGCCGAGTCGATAGCCGCCTGGATCGCCTTGGTGTCATCGGCGCCGTCGTGACCGTTTGCACCGAAATCAAGCGTTGCTTCAATAAAATCGTCGGTGGTGGGGTGCAAAGTTACAGTCAATTCCTCGCCCTTGACCACAACGTCAGCGGACGCCGTGTGACCGAAGCAGTCGGTGAAATTCAGCTTTGTTTCACCGTCGGCGTATGCGTAAATTTTTATACCCGAGGTGCCCTTATCGACCTCGACAGAATACAGATTCGGGTTGTCAACGGTGTGCACAATAATACCCAGCTCTTCATGTTTTATTACTTTCCAAGCAACGGGGCGGCGCTTGGGGTCTATAGTAGTTTCGGGAACAGCTGTGGTGGTCTCCTCGGGGGTAGTTACCTCGGGCGTAATATCAAGGACGTTGCCCGTCGTAGTGTCATTGGAATTGCCCTGCTGTGTGTTGCAGCCTGTGAAACACGATAATATAAAAGTCAGTGTCAGAAGTACAAGCAGAAATTTTTTCATTGCGGACTCCTTAATTGTAATTTTATTAGCCTCTCCCTCCGGGAGAGGTGTCTGCGTAGCAGACGGAGAGGGTATTTTAATATATTTCACCCTCTCAGTCGCCTTACGGCGCCAGCTCTCCCACGGGGAGAGCCTTATTTTTCCGCCTCTGCCGCAATATCGCGCAGAGTTTTCATGACGTTATTTTCGCCGCGGCCGAAATAATCGTGCAGACGGAGATATTCGGCATAAATTTTATTGTAAACCGCCACGTTTTCGGGGATGGGGTGGTAAACCTTATCACACTTACCCACCATAGCGTCCATAGCGCCGCGAAGCGTTGCGTAACCGCCATTTTGCTCGCCTGCCGCGGCGGCTGCCTGAATAGCGCCTGCAAGGGCGGGAGCCTGAGAAGAGTCGGAAACGTTTATATCCATATTAAGAACGTCGGCGTAGACCTGCATTGTGAAAGGATCCTTACGCGCGATGCCGCCCGCCGCGATAATTTTGCCTACGTAAGCGTTATGAGCACGGAAGTTTTCGATAATAACGCGGGTACCGAACGCCGTGGCTTCTATCAGCGCGCGCATAATATCCTCAGGCTTTGTGCGCAGAGTAAGTCCCAATATCATACCCGAAAGCGTTGAGTCAACCAAAATATTGCGGTTTCCGTTAAACCAGTTAAGCGCCAGCAGTCCGTGCTGACCTACCTTTTGCGCCGCCGCCTTTTCGATAAGCAGCTTCAGAACGCTCATGCCGCGCTCGTTTGCCTCTTTGAGATATTCCTCGGTGAAAATATTGTCCTTTACCCACGCAAAGTGGTCACCTACACAGCAAAGTCCCGCTTCATTTCCGAAAAATCCGGGAGTCAGCGTATCGCGGAGCACGCCGCAGATACCGGGAACGGAATTGTCCTTTTCGCTGATAAGCATATAGCAGGAGGACGTACCCATAATTGCGCACATATCGCCGTCGTTGACAAGTCCCAGTGACATTGCCGCGGTGTGCGCGTCGGGCATGGGGCAGGCAACCGCCGCACCCTCGGGAAGGGAGAGCCATTCGGACGCCGATTTTGTCACGTGACCTGCCGCTTCACCCGTGAATATCATGGGAGCGTCAAGCTTGTCTTTGACAACGTGACGAAGTCGCTCGTCAAGGGACGCGAAAAAGTCCTCGGTGGGATAACCACCCTCGTCGATTATGTAAATAGCCTTGCAAGCCGCAAAGGCATAGCCGCGGGTCTGGACACCTGTCAGCTGCCAGGTCAGCCAGTCGCCCGCTTCAATGAAATATGCCGCGTCGTTATAAATTTCGGGAGCTTCCTCCAAAACCTGCCAGATCTTTGGGAACATCCACTCGGAGGATATTTTTCCGCCGAAGCGGTCAAGCCATTTTTCGCCTCTCTCGCGGGCGATGTCGTTAAGACGGTCCGCATAGCTTTGCGCCGCGTGATGCTTCCATAGCTTGACATATGCGTGTGGATTGCCCTTGTATTTTTCTTCAAAACATAAAGGAGTGCCGTCGGCGCGGACGGGCAGCAGAGTACAGCAGGTAAAATCAATGCCAACACCTATAATATCGCAAGCGTCAATGCCCGCGCTCTTTATGGCACCGGGGATAATGTGACCTAATACATCAAGATAGTCGCGCGGATCCTGGAGCGCGTAGTCGGCAGGCAATTTTGCGCCGGTGGCTGGCAGAGTTTCGCTGATGACCGCGTGAGGATAGTCCATAACGCAGTCGCCAACCTGCTTGCCGTTGACGACGTCAATAACGACCGCACGACCCGAAAGCGTGCCGTAATCTATTCCTATAGTGTATTTTGACATAGTATTTCTCCCGATAATTATAATATATCAGTTTATTATAACATAACGGGAAATGATTGTAAAGAATAATATTCGCAAAAAACTCAAACAACCCTTCCCCAGCGGGGAAGGGGGACCACCGAAGGTGGTGGATGAGGAGATCATTTTTCTACAGACTGTGTGTAGAAGGATGATATTATAAAAATTAAATCATTTTATAGACATTACATTCTCAAAAAGGTGCTCTCCTCATCCACCTGCTCGCAGGTCGCGGCACTTGTGCCGTGTTCCTTCCTCCGCT
The DNA here is from genome assembly GCA_045586785.1 of Eubacteriales bacterium. GTDB lineage: Bacteria > Bacillota > Clostridia > Oscillospirales > CAG-272 > UMGS1002. The sequence goes on from JAZNBA010000094.1 coordinate 16,910, forward strand.
GGAGAAGGCTGATTTAAAATAAATTTTATTTCGTCGCCGCAATGAACTCCTTAAAAAGATTTGTTGCGGTCTCGTCGTTTTGCCAAAATATTTCGGGGTGCCACTGAACGCCCATCAAAAACTTGTGATCGGGGTTATAAATTCCCTCGCAAATGCCCTCCTCGGACCACGCCATAGGCAAAAATCCGTTGGCTATTTTCTTGACCGCTTGATGATGGAACGTGTTTGTCATAATAGTATCGGCACCGTTTGCCATGCGCGAGAGGGGAGTGTCCTTTTCCACTAATATCTTTTGCGTCTGTACCGTTCCCGACTCCTCCTGCGAGTGGCCGTCGATATGCTGATAAAGACTGCCGCCCTCGGCTACATTTATAAGCTGAACACCGCGGCAGATGCCGAGAATGGGCTTTCCCGATTTTTTCGCCGCTGCGTAAAGCGCAAGCTCAAAGTCGTCACGGGCATCGAAAACCTCAACGGAATCGAATTTTATTTCCTCGCCGTAATGCTTAGGGTGAACATCAACGCCGCCCGCAAACAAAAAACCGTCAAATGTTTTTACGTATTCGGCAATTCTTTCGGGGTCGGTGGTGTAAGCGACGTATGAAGGAATACCGCCTGCCGCCCAGACGGCATTAAGATATGTGGGACGCATACGTATAAAACCGTTGTTATAGGATGGAGTTATTGCTATATTCGGACGACTCATAATTTTCTCCTTAAAGATGTTTTTTATATTATAAATCTTTTTCGGAAAATTTTCAATATAAAACGGAGATGTTTAAAAATATCTTTTAACATAACTTTATGTCTTATGAAAGTAATACATAAAATCGTAGGGGGCGACGTCCTCGACGCCCCGTGAACGATAAAATGAATAAAAAATATGGCGGCGAAAATATCTTCACCCTTATTTTCTGTTTCACGCAATTTTTCACGGGGCGTCGAGGACGTCGCCCCCTACAATGAATAATTAAATTTATAATTCTACGTGAAATTTAATAAAATTTATTTTTCCGTATCGTCTTTGTTTCTCGACGCATCCACGCAGGACTCTCCGATTATGTACGCCATCATAACGCCTACAGCGCCGATCAGTGCGGTTATGCGCTCAACCGTCAATTCATCAATGCCGAATAGCGCGCAGACCGCAACCGCAAAAGCGGCGACAGCCGCCCACAGCTTGCGTGAGCTGAGTTTTTGCTTCCAGTTCATTATAATTTTCTCCTTTCCTCCGAGAATTCACCGTTTTGCTCCGCCTCGCGGCGAATATCGTTGTCCGAATATGCCTTTTTTGACGGACGCGGCTCCTCTGAATTCGGAAAATAAGTTGATTTTAAAAATTCAAGTCGAGACAGCCTTTTTTCGTGATCCCCCAGCTCGTCGAAAATAAGTCTGTTTTTCTCGGACTGATGCTTCATGCTTTCATTAAGTCGGTTTACCGACATATCAAGCATTGTCAGCGTTTTGTTTATGCGGACTACAATATTCATAACGGCAACAAACGCCGAAACGATAGTAAAAAGTCCGACTGCAATTTCCCATGTCATAATTTTTTTCCTTTCTTTTTTGATATTCCGTTATCCCGCGATAATTATACTACTATAAAAAAAGCTGTGACTGACAGGATTTTGTCAGTAAAACGCTTGAAATGAGCATATTTAAGTGATATAATGTATAAAAATAAAAACTTCGGAGGCATAAATATGATAACCTATATTAAAAAAGGTGCGCCTCAGTACAAGGCAAACCTGCATTGTCACAGCGTATATTCCGACGGTAAGCTGACTCCCGAGCAGCTCAAAGAGGCTTATAAGGCACACGGATATTCCGTTCTTTGTATAACCGACCACGAGCGTCCTCGCGATCACACCGCTCTGACCGAGTCTGATTTTCTTATGCTCACCGGATACGAGGCATACATCCGCCCCGAAAATCACACGGCTTACGGTCCCGAGGTACACATAAATCTTTTCGCACGTGATCCTCACAACGTAAAGTTTATAAATTTTGAGGACAAATTCTGCAAATACATAAAGGATCCCGCCGAGCGCGAGGCGCAGATAAAGGTAGGATCCACCGAGCCCCGCGAATACAGTGTTGAATACGTAAACGATTTTGTCAAGACCGCAAAGGAGCACGGCTACATCTGCTCTCACAACCACGCAACCTGGTCACTGGAAAATCACGAGACCGTAGCGGCTTACGAGGGATTTTTCACAATGGAGATATCCAACTATTCCTCCAATATAATCAACCGCATGGAGTATAACGGCCCGCTTTACGACCGTCTGCTGCTGAGCGGAAAGCGTCTTTTCTGTCACGCGGCTGACGACAACCACAATAAAGTTCCGCTTGATTCGCCCGAATCCGACTCTTTTGGCGGCTTCGCTATGATAATGGCGGATGAATTGAGCTATGATTCCGTATTCGAGGCGCTGGAAAAGGGTAATTTCTACGCATCCGAGGGACCGGAGATCCTCGAGCTGACCTTTGACGGCAAAAAAGTCCACATTGAGACCACGCCCGCTCGCCAGATAAGCATGATAAGCGGCGCAAAGCGCTCAAAGCGCGTTGTCGGTACCGATGAAAATCCCGTAACAAGCGCAGACTTCGAAATTTCAGACAAGCATCCTTACGTCCGCTTCGACGTCTACGACCTCAAAGGCAATCACGCCAACACCCGCGGCTTTTTCAGAGATGAATTGGGAATATAATATTTATGAGGGGGGACTTTTTGGAAAAGTCCCCCCTCAAACTCCCCTTCAAAACTTTTTAACAAAGGAACTTGATAAACTTAATCGTTAGTTTAACTCTCTAAGAGATAATTGCATACAGCACATTATTTCTCATATGTAAAAAGCTCTGCTATGCAGGGCTTTTTGTGTTTTGTAGGGCGGTGGCTTGCTGCCGCCGTTTTTTGATATATTTTATTGCGGCGGGAGTGAACCCCCGCCCTACATTTATGGGCGGCTCAATTTGTAAAAAAACTCCGTCCTATTTACTTTTTTCCGTTTTTATGGTATAATACAACTAATAGATAAACTTGAATTTGGAAAAGGAGTATGATTGTATGAAAAGGATAATAGTATTGGCATTTGCTGTTGTTCTTATTTTTGGTCTCGTTGGATGTAGTACAACAGACACAAAAACTACCTTGAAATTAAACCACAAACTTGGTGTGGATAGTGAATATTTGACCGATGGTCAAGAAATGGTGATGGCAGAGGTTGATTACATTGAAATTAACCTTTCAGAAACAAGTTATACAAAGTATACGGATGGTGTTTTGCCCGAACTTGTTTCGTTGATAAACCATCAGTACCCCAATGTGTTGAACAATAATTGGGAGTATATGGTTCATTTTTACGATGAGCAACAGACCACGGGATTGGTTCAGTTTAGATATGTTATCAACAACGAAATCCTGACAGATAAAAGCATTACATTCCATTATGAAAATGGTGTAATAAATTCTGTCGCATATTCCAATATAAGCAAAACTGTTGATGAAGATGATATTGTCTCAAGAGTTGCAACTTTTAAGGAAAAACACACCCAAGAACAGAAGAAACTAAAAAGTGATGAAGAGTTTATAAAGGAAACAATTCAGTATTCCTACGATTATGATGCAGATAAACTGATGTACACCTACAATCTGTTTTTCTATAAAGGGCAATACGAACTGAAAATCATTGATAATGAAACTGTTACTGAATACTTCATTGACGAAAACGGTAATGCAATAGATTAACCTATTCTAATTTGTCGAGCTGAATAGGCGTTAAGCGTTGGTGTGATTTTGGTGCAAATTTGGTGCAACACTTTATGCGACGATACTCACGATATTCACGATATTCACGATATCGCACGAAAACACACGATAAATCTACGATATCACACGATATTTCACGTTATTCACGATATCAAACAGTGTTCTTAAAACTCCAAGAGATAAGCTCGCCCGGTTGGGTATTATTTTCAAAGACAAAAGCTCTGTGTCAAGCAGGGCTTTTTGTTGTTTTTTTCGGCTGGCCCACTTTACTTTTTCCTGGAATCATGGTAGAATTGAATTGTTGGATTCAGCTGAATCTGAGGAGGTGTTCTGTGTGTTCGGTATTACCGTAGATGAC
>JAZNBA010000095.1:0-7430 GCA_045586785.1 Eubacteriales bacterium
GGAGACGGGATACGTTCAGCTTTTAAACTGTCAGCCCGACTTCGCATTTGACATTATCTCCGACGGCAACGAAGAATACATACGCTCAAATCTCGTCATAGTCGAGACCATGTTCGCCGACACCGAGGGCGAGCTGCTTGATGCATTCAGCGACGAGTATAAGTTGGAAAAGCTTTCGGGCAACAAATGGCGCGTAACTCCCGTGAAGGCATACATGGAACGCACAAGCTACGACGTCAGCTTTGGCGAGGGCGTTGCCCACGCATCCCTGCCCGGCGACGGCTTCGGCTTCCGCATCGGCGGCGAAGCGGCAAACGTAGTCGAGTACAACGAACAAATACTGTTTTTGAAAAAGCTGGAGCAGGACGCCCCAGGATATTATCCCTATACTATCGAGTTTGACGAGCAAAACGCCCGCTTCACGCTGACGCTGAGCAAGCAGGGCGCGTTCACCAACGAGCTGATAGGCAAGATCCTGTGCGTCGGCGACTGCACCGACATGGATACTGCCCTGACTCTGTCCTCGGACGAGGTGGATATGGGTAAGATCGAATCCATAACCCAGAGCGGCGGCAAGACCGTCGTCACTTTGGGCCCCGTAGGCCTTGAGGACATTTTCGACGACCTTGACGTAACGCTGGGCGATAAGGAAATGATCGTAGTGGAGGACCTGACCGAAGAAGAAAAAGAGGCCTACGTCGCAGAGCTGCTGTCAAATGAGTCTTTCCTCTCTACCTTCAATACCGTTGAAATGGCGGCGAATGATTACGCCGAATCATACGGAGCGAAGGCGGCAAGTATTGACTGGAAAGCTACGTTTGACAGAATGGTCAAATCGCTGACATTCAACTGTCAAAAAGTCGATTCGGGCAATGCAAACGTGCAAAAAGCACTTATCACGGTGGGACTTGAAAACTTCACGCTTGAATTCCCCGTCAACAACAGCCACGGTGTCAAGCTCTCGACCGTAACATTTACATTTACCTTGAAGCAAGACATCGAGCTGTCGCTGGACGGCACTGTTTGCACAAACAATATTATCGACTATGTCAAGGACAAACTGGCATTTTGGTACGATTACGGCGTGAAGGCTCAGTTCCACACCGAAGTCGATATGAAAAGCACCACCACCTTGCAGTTCAAGGTAAGCACCAAAGTCGATATAAGTAAGGAAACCGTTTGGTTTATCGTCACGCCCTCCACAGGCAAGATACACACCGAAAATTGCGTATATGCCTCAAACAATCTCGATAATTGCTATACACTATCGGATCTGAAGACCAAATACGGTGAGAGTTACAAAGAAAAACAATGCAAATACTGTAATCCCTTTGCCGATCACAAGCTTTTCGTCGTGAACATGGAAAGCGGCGTAGTACATAAGGGCTCTTGCGCGCACGTTGACCAAATGAACGCCGACAATATGCTTTGCGCGTATATACGTCCTATCGAAGGCGAACCTATCGGGAATACCACCTACCGTTACTGCGAGCAGTGCCATCCCCAGGAGCTGCCCTCCAAGACGTTTGAAGAATACATGAAGGACTCCTTCAATGATGCCAACTGGAGCGCAAATTTTGACAAGATAAAAAAGGCTGTCAGCGATGAATTCAAGCTTACCGAGTCAAAGCCGCACAAGGACACTCACAAAATAAATCTCTGGATACTGGAGCTTGGCATCAACATACAGCCCGTTGTGGATTTCAAGGCGGAAGCAAGTGTTGACTTCAACTATGTGGATATCGCCAAGAAAAAGATCGTGTTTGACCTGCGATACAGTAACGACGCGGGAGACTACCGCTGCTTCGGTGAAATAATGGATATTGATCTGACTCCGCTGGAAAAGGAACAGGTCAGAGCGACCCTTGATATTGTGGGCAAGCTGGACGCCAAGGTGGGCGTCGGCGCTACCGTTTCTCTGGGTCCCGCCATTATCAGCGAATGGCTTAATATAAACTTTTATGCCGAGGCGGGCGTTTACGCCGAGCTGCGCGGCATAGTTCATGTAGATTTCATCAATTCAGCGGAAAACTTTATGAACGGCTATGCCGAAATGGGTATTTACGCCAAGGTCACCTTCAATTATACATTTTTCGGTTGGTCCCCCAACCGTGCGATAGATGTATTGAAGGAAACAAGATTCGCGCTGTTTTCCTTCGGAGACAGATATGTGTACTACGGCTACCGTGATTATGACAAGACCGTGCATCTGGGCGACAAAAAGTTTATAACGCTGAGTGACAGTGTTCTTGCGACCCATTGTTACGATCTCAAATCCATGGAGATACAGAACAAGTCGCTGTCGTTCGCGCCATCCAAGAAGGACGGCTATTCGCTGAGCATCTCGTTCTCGGACGAGAACGGCAACAGCGTGAATTATCTGAAAATAAACAGAGGCGTTTTATATGTTCTGGATCACGCACCCGAGGAGTTTACGGTCTACATGACGGTAACTGTGACAGATACCAAGCCCGTAAGCTTGCTCGAATCGCTCAGTAAGGGCTTTACGAACAAGCTGGGGCAGTGCTATACCCTGCCCACGCTGACAGTGACCATCGATACCAACGAATACGATCTTCCCGACGATGTAGTTGAGTTTAATGGGCATTATTATAAAATATTCCCCACCGGAACTGTTGATACGTGGGAGGACGCCAAGATCTTTTGCGCAGACCAAGGCGGATATCTGGCTACAATTTCATCTGCTGAGGAAAACGCATTTTTACATGAGCATGTTACCTCCGGCGGATACGGCAGCGCATACTTCGGCTTTAACGACAGTGAAAAAGAAGACCTTTGGAGTTGGTCTAACGGCGAAAAGCCGGCGTATATAAATTGGCGAAGCGGAGAACCGAACAACTCCTACGGCAACGAAGACTATGCTATGTTCTATTACGACTTTACAGACGGAACATGGAATGACGGTGATTTCGGAATCAATACGGTTCAAAGCACCAAGAACTTTATCTGCGAATGGGGAGACTATTCAACCTCAACTCCGGATGAATATTTTGAGTTTGTTTTGCACGACGACGAAACGTACGGCGTAAAAGCCAAAGATAAAGGCGAGCTGCCGGCAATAATCGAGATCCCTGCGAAATATAACGGAAAAGCCGTTACACGTCTTGAAGATTATGCATTTTATAATTGTACTGATCTTATAAGTGTCGTGATTCCCGACAGCGTGTTCGGAATAGGCAACTGGGCATTTATGGATTGCTCAAGCCTTATTTCTGTAGAAATACCCGACAGCGTCACCTGGATAGACGGCTCTGCATTTGCAAACTGTTCAAGTCTTACTGAGATAAACATTCCCGACAGCGTCAAATCTATTGGCTTTGCGGCATTCATGAATTGCAGTTCTCTCAAAAAAATATCTGTTCCCAACGGAATTGACAGTATAGTAACCGACTTGTTCAGCGGCTGCTCGTATCTCAGAAGCGTTACTATTCCCGCAAGCGTTGAAGCGATTAACGATTCTGCGTTTAATAATTGTTCCAAGCTGAAAAAAGTTTATTATTGGGGCACAGCCGACGATTGGAGCAAGCTTGCTGTTTCCGAAAACGGCAACGAGGCACTTGGAAAAGCCACAATATATTATTACAGCGAGACAGAGCCTGTGACAGAGGGTAATTACTGGCACTATGTTGACGGTGAGCCCGCCTCCTGGGCATCGGGACCTGAGCCTACCCCGGATGAATATTTCACCTTCAGCTTGCAGTATGACGGTACGTACAGCATCAGGGCAAAAGACATAAGCAACATGCCTGAAGAGGTAGTCATTCCGGAAACATATAGGGATGTAGAAATAACTGTGATCGAAAGCTATGCGTTTGAAAATTGCACAGCTTTAAAGCAGATATACATGCCGGATACCATAACAATCATAAAAAACCATGCATTCAAGAATTCCGGCTTGGAGCAGGCTATATTGGGTAACGGTCTCACTGTTATAGAAAGCTGGGCGTTTGAGAATTGCGATAATATGACAAGCATCGAGCTTCCCGACAGCCTGACGAGTATGTACAAAGGCGCATTTTACAATAACGACGGATTAAAAGCAATAGTTATACCCGACAGTGTGACAAATATAGATGAATCTGTATTTGAGTATTGTACGGGTCTTGAAAGCGTCACCATTGGCAAAGGTGTAACAAGTATCGGTGCAGCTGCATTCAAATATTGTTCAAGCCTTGTAAGCCTCGACATTCCCGAAAATGTGACAAGTATATGGCAAAATGCATTTGAGCAATGCACAGGTCTTATTAGTGTAACTATGCCCGACAGTCTGACACATTTCGGATACTCGGCATTCTACAGTTGCTCAAGCCTTACAAGCATTACCATTCCAAGCGGAATTAATGTCATTCAAAGCTGGACATTCGAATATTGCACGAGTCTCGAGAGCATGATCATTCCAAGCAGCGTTACGTACATAGATAACTCTGTGTCCTACAAGTGTACAAGTTTGAAAAATGTATACTATATCGGCACCGAAGAACAATGGAAACAAGTCGGTATTGCTTCATTTAACGACCCGCTGAAAACCGCCACCGTTTATTACTACAGCGAGACCGCCCCCACCTCCGAGGGCAACTATTGGCACTATGTAGACGGCGTGCCTACTGTGTGGAAAGCGGAACCACAGGCTACACCGGATGAATATTTTACGTTTACTTTGCTCGATGATGGGACGTATAGCATCAAGGCGAAAGACGTAAATAATATGCCCGCCGAGGTGGTTATTCCGAGTGAATATAATGGCAAAGCGGTGACGATGATAGGTGATTATGCGTTCGATGAGTGCACAAGCCTTACGAGCATAATCATTTCCGACAGTGTGACGAGCATTGGCGAAGGTGCGTTCTACAAATGCGCAAGCCTTACGAGCGTAACCATTGGCAACAGCGTTACAAGCATCGGCTACGGCGCGTTTACCGGTTGCACTAATCTTGTTAGCATAACCATTCCCGATAGCGTGACAAACATTGACGATTATGCGTTCAGTTGGTGCGAAAGACTTGAGAGCGTAACAATACCCAATAGTGTGACAAGCATTGGTGAATATGCATTTTTATTGTGCAAAAGCATTACGAGCGTAACCATTCCCTACAGCGTAACAAGCATCGGGAGAGAAGCATTTTATAATTGTTTAAGTCTTATTGAAATAATTAATCACTCCTCCGTAAACATAATTGCAGGATCTTATGGCTATGAATTTGTCAAAGAAGTGCATAGTGGGGAAAGTAAGCTTAAAAAATCAAATAATTACCTTTTTTATACATATAACGGAGTTAATTACCTTGTTGACTATATAGGAAGCGACTCCAAACTTACACTGCCAGAAAAATATTCTGGACAAAATTATGTAATTAATTCCAGCGCATTTTATAGTTGCACTAATCTTGTTAGCATAATCATTCCCGACAGTGTGACGAGTATTGGCGAGGGTGCGTTCTCCGATTGCACAAGCCTTACGAGCGTAACCATACCCAACAGCGTGACGAGTATTGGCGACGGTGCGTTCATCCGTTGCACGAGTATGGTAAGTGTAACCCTCGGCAACGGTGTGACGAGCATTGGAGATGATGCGTTCCAAAGTTGCACCAGTCTTATAAGCGTAACCATTCCCGACAACGTGACGAATATTGGTGAATATGCGTTCAGTTTATGCGAAAGTCTTACAAACGTAACCCTCGGCAACGGTGTGACGAACATTGGCAAAAATGCGTTCTGGGATTGTACAAGTCTTGCGAGCGTAACAATCGATAACAACGTAACAAGCATTGGTGAAAATGCATTCCTGTGGTGCGAAAACTTAAAAGATGTCTACTACACTGGGACATCTACCCAGTGGGCAAAGATCAATATTGACGATTGGGGCAACGATCCTTTGAAAAACGCCACCATCCACTACAACCACAAAAACTAACATTCACGAGCTATCCCGCCCCGGTGGGATAGCTCTCTTTTTGTATCATAAAAACCTCCAACAGTGGTGGTTCAAAAAAGCTTTAGCTTTGCCCAATTTATTTATCCGAGCGAAGCTGGGAGTCAAGTAGCCTTCCCCGGCGGATGAAGGAACACGGCGCAAGCGCCGTGGCACGCGAATGCGTGACGGATGAGGAGATCATTTTTCTACAGATTATCTGTAAAAAAATAACGTTATAAAAATAAAGTTATTCTACAAACAATATGTCTTCAAAACGGTGCTATCCTCATTCACCGCTAACGCGGTCCCCCTTCCCCGCTGGGGAAGGCTAACTATAATTCGCCACATCTGTGACAGTGGGGCAACTACCGCAAGCGGTGTTTTTTCGACGAGCCTATAGACTCAGCGTGTGAAATGCCCCAAGGTGGCTATTGCAAGCAACCGGATTCGCCGATGGTTATGACTGTCCCCTTTACAACCGCAAATATTTTGCATTTAACCCTTGAATTTACCACCATACTATGATATAATATAATGAATATGTTTATTTTTACGATTATTTTATAATAACTTCGGAGGTTATTTTGAAAACCGCACTGAAATTGCGTTCAGGCGCCGTTATATACGACATCTCAAAAAAGGAAGCCGAGTCAAGAGATTATCTGACCCGCACGGTCCTGTCCCAGATGCATCTGCTTCCGGGCGGCGATCCCGTTGCTTTCGGCACAAATGAGGACGGCAGTCTGATCTACTATTACGATCCCTCAAAGGTGGTGGAGGCACCGCCCGAGCTGTGGTATTATCCCGACGCGCGCACCGAGGAGGTCACGCTGCCCAGCGGCACCGTCATTCCGCGCATGAACATAAAGCGCGCCGCCGCCTGCGGCTTTTACACCAAGGAGCGCCTCGCTCAGATGCATTACGACGTCATCGAGGAGCCCGTGGCGTATTCCTACAAAAAGGACAAGAGCATAGTCTACTTCTACGACAAAAAGACCGCCAACCGCCAGCCGCTTATGTGCGTCCGTTGCGGTAAAAACGTGCGTTTCCGCAAAAAGCTGTGCGAGGACTGCTACCGCGCCGAAATGGAGATCTTGCGCATTGAGGGCGACAAATACCGCAACGCCGAGTACAATATGGACCGCGCTCGCGTTCTCTTCTTTGACCTTGAGCTTACAGGCTTTTACGACCACGACGAGATCCTCTCAATAACCGTTGTCGACGGCTTTGGCAATCTTATACTTAACAGCTACGTAAGACCTACTCATACTCGCTCCTGGCGCCGTACCGAAAAAATACACGGCATCACTCCCGATATGGTCGTTGACGCGCCCACGCTTGAGGAGCTCACCGATAAGATAAAAGAGGTCTTTGCCGATGCCGATAACATAATCGCTTACGGCGTTTCTACCGATTATAGCCACATCAAGCATATCTATGCTGAAGGCGCGGAGCGCGATAGCTTCAAAGAAGTCGGAGGCCAAGCGGTCTTAGGAAG